>JBGVIN010000075.1:0-4685 GCA_045123255.1 Eubacteriales bacterium | reverse complement strand
TGATGATATACAACCTACGGTTGATGATATACAACGCTCGGCATCCCGCAAAATAAAAGGTACGCTTAGACAAACAGAAAAAAAGAGACCGAGCGGTCTCTTTTTCGTATTATTCATAAAAATCGGGTATCTCAACCGCGGAATATCTCGACCAGCCGAGCGCTGGACGGAAGCCCCAAATTGAATCTCTTGCTTGCCTGTTCGTTTTTTCGCTCGTGTCGAAAAGCGTCAGTCTGCTTTCCCATTCGAGAATTATCGGCAAATCCTTTTTCATCAAGGAGTCAAGAAGTCTGCGGCTTACGCCGTTTTCGGTTTCGTTTTCTGCGTATAAGCAAATTCTAATGCCCCAGCAAAGGTCAAACGATGCAACCTCAATAGACGTAATGCTCTCGGGAATTGCAATAGTGTAGTAGTAGCTTGCGTTTCTGTATTCGCTCTCACCAAATTTAACGCCAAAGTCGGTAAACGCATTGGTTTTAATTCCGACAACGCTTTTGCCGCTATATTCACTCGGCATATAAACAACCCTTGTCGCATCAACGGGGCGCACAAAGTCAACGCAATAAAGCTCACCGTTTTCCTCTAAGTAAACGAAGCCGTCCTCGTCGGTGTAGGTTATAGGTGCAGGCGGTTCTTCATTTTCGCCGTCACCCTCGCCGCCGATATCGCCGCTACCCGTACCACCTTGGTTTTCACCGCCTTGGTCAGGATTTTCGTTGCCCGCGCCACCTTGGTTATCACCACCCTGGTCGGGATTTTCGTTGCCTGTGCCACCTTGGTTTTCACCACCTTGGTCAGGATTTTCGTTACCTGTGCCGCCTTGGTTTTCACCACCTTGGTCAGGGTTTTCATTACCTGCGCCGCCAACGTTTGTATCGGTTGTATCACCCGAGCCTGTGTCGGTGCTTGTGTCTTTGTTTTCTGTGTCCGTTTCGTCGTCTGTGCCATTCGTTCCGCCGCTTGGCAGGTCAATATTGATATCGCCGTTTATATCAACGTGAATATCGCCACCCTCACATGAGGAGAAAAAGATGAGGGAAAGAACAGTCAGTGCCAAAACAACGCACATAAAAATATTTCTTTTCATAAAATCCTCGAAAATGTTAATATAATTCGATTTTATCATAAATAAGTCGGTTTTGCAAGTATGCGAGCAAAAATACGAAAAATTTCTATTTACTTTTTATATTAAGTATGATATACTTAAATGGAAAATAACGAAACGGATAACAAGAGATGACAGAACAACAAAAAAATAGATTTATAAAAGCAAAACGCGCTCTTTTTGATAAGTACTATTCGTTCTTAAACGAAAAGCAAAGAGAAGCGGTTTATACAGTAAAAGGCCCTGTGCTTATCTTAGCAGGCGCAGGCAGTGGAAAAACAACCGTCCTTACCAACCGTATCGCCTACATGATTAAATTTGGCGATGCATATTATTCGGAATTTTATCCAGAAGTATTAACGGATGATGATTTAGAAACATTGGAAAGTGCCATTAATCTTCCAAGAAAAGAGCTTGGCGATTTTTTGGAAAGGTGTTTTTCTGAAAACAGAATACATGCGAACAACATACTTGCCGTAACATTTACTAATAAGGCGGCAAGGGAAATAGTGGAAAGATTAATAAAAATCGTAGACAATCCTGAACTTGCGGAAGAAGCAAAACCTATTTGGGCGGGAACATTCCATTCAATTTGCATGAGAATTTTACGTCGCCACGGGGAAATAGTTGGATATCGTCCGGGGTTTGGCGTTTGCGACGCGGACGACTCAAAAAAGCTTATCTCCAAGTGTATGAAGGACTTAAATATCGACGAAAAGCGCCTTTCCATAAAAGCGGTTATGAACGAAATCAGCCGTGCAAAGGATAAATTGCAAGATCCATACGACTATTCCTTAGAGGTCGGCGGCGATGCGCGCTACAAGGACGTTGCAAGGGTTTACGATCTTTACCAAAAGCGACTTATGGAATCAAACCTTCTCGACTTCGACGATATTATTGTGCAAACAGTAAAGTTATTTAGGGAAAATAAATACGTTTTGCAATATTATCGAGAAAAGTTTCATTCGATTTCTGTCGATGAATATCAGGATACAAACCATTCACAATTCGTTTTAATTTCTCTGCTAACCGACGATGAGAATAGAGATATTATGGTCGTTGGAGACGATGACCAAAGTATTTATAAATTTCGCGGTGCAACTATTGAAAATATTCTTTCATTTGACAAAAAGTTCGAGGATGCAACCGTTGTCAAGCTTGAACAAAACTACCGTTCAACCTCAAATATATTAAACGCGGCAAACTCGGTTATATCAAATAACGACCACCCACACCCCAAAAAGCTTTGGTGTCAAAACGAGGAGGGCGACAAAATCCTCGTTAAGGAGCTTTATACGCAAAATGACGAATCGCGCTTTATTATCGATAAGATAATAGAGCTTCGCTCACAAAGAAATTTAGAATACCGTGATTTTGCGATACTTTACCGTATGAACGCGCAGTCAATGAACCTTGAAACGATGTTTGCCAAGGGCGGTATTCCTTACCGTATGCTCGGCTCACTCAGGTTCTACGACCGTAAAGAGGTAAAGGACATTATCGCCTACCTTTCAATTATCAATAATCCAAGCGACAACGTGCGCCTGCGCCGTATTGTAAACGAGCCGAAGCGCAAAATCGGAGATGCCTCGTTTGACGTAGCATCTAAAATGGCGGAGGAGCTTGGTATACCAACCCTTGAACTCATCAAAAATGCAACACAGTATATGGCAATTCCGAAGATGGCGGCTAACGCTATGGAAGCGTTTTATAAGGTTATTGACTCACTCAGGTGCGATTTACATACGATGCCGCTTAGCGCCTTCGTCCGTCAGGTCATAAAGCGCACAGGCTATGAGGCGGCGCTTGTCGCACTCGGTCAGGCAGAGGCAGAAAGGCTTGAAAACCTAGACTCACTTTGCGTTGCGGTAAAGGAATATGAGGAAAACGCAGAGGAGCCGTCACTCGTCGGCTTCCTTGAGGAGGTTGCCTTGATTTCCGATATCGACCGTTATGACGAAACGGCAGATGCAGTAACGCTTATGACAATACATAGCGCAAAGGGACTTGAATTCCCGATTGTGTTCTTGCCCGGTATGGAGGACGGCGTTTTCCCGGGTCAGCAGTCAATTGCGATGCCTTCCGAGATAGAAGAGGAAAGGCGTCTTGCTTACGTTGCTATAACGAGAGCAAAGAAAACGCTTATCATCACTCACACAAGAGAAAGAATGCTTTACGGCATGACCCAAAGAAATCCCGTATCAAGGTTTGTTAAGGAAATTGACCCAAGATACCTTGATATAAAGAAGGAAAGGACTTCATCCTTCGGCGGCTTTGCACCTGTCGAGAAAAAGCCGCAAAACGTCAGCGCCTTCTTCGGTAAGCCGAAAACGTCAACGCCACCACCGAAAAAAGAGGTAAATCTTTTCTTGGTAGGAGACCGCGTTAAGCATATGACCTTTGGAGAGGGAACGGTACTAAACGTTTCACCAATGGGAGCTGACCATATGTACGAAATCGCATTCGATAACGTCGGCACAAAAAAGCTGATGGCAAACTACGTTTCAAAGCTAATGAGCAAAATTTAATAAATGAATAAAATTTAAGGAGAAATATTATGCAAATTCCAAGACCAGAGCATCCCAATCCCCAATTTGAAAGAGAAAGCTTTATCAACTTAAACGGTGAGTGGGAGTTTGAATTCGACTTCGGTGTAAGCGGCAGAGACAGAAAATTCTATGAAAGAGAAAGCTTAAATTCAAAAATTATCGTTCCGTTCTGTCCTGAAAGCGTGCTTTCGGGCATCGGCAATACCGATTTTCTTAACTGCGTTTGGTATCTTAAAAAAATTAACGTAGAAAATAACGACAAAAACGTAATTTTGCACTTCGGCGCAGTTGACTACGAAAGCTACATTTACGTAAACAAGAAAGAGGTTTACCATAACGTCGGCGGCTACGTTGGCTTTGATATCGATATTACTGACTACGTAAAGCGCGGCGAGGAGAATATCGTAACCGTTTGTGCAATTGATACACACCCTGCAGGCAAGGCGTCGGGCAAGCAATCAAAGAATTACTATTCACAGGGCTGTGACTATACAAGAACAACGGGTATTTGGCAAACAGTATGGCTTGAATACGTTGAAAAGAGCTACATTAAGAGCGTAAAATACTATACCTCACCCGAGCAAAAGAACGTTGTTATCGAGGCAGAGGTTGTTGGCAACGCTACCTTCGGCGCAAGGGCAAGCTACGAAGGCAGAGAAATGGGCGAAATTTCCGCCACGCTTTACGAGGGCATTTCCCGCGTGACACTCCCACTTAACGAGCTTTATCTTTGGGAGGTTGGAGAGGGTCGTCTTTACGACCTCGAGCTCACCTACGGAAACGATAAGGTTAAGAGCTACTTCGGTATAAGAAGCACTCGCTTTGACAAGAAAAACTATCTTCTTAACAATAAGCCAACCTACCTTCGTACAGTTCTTGACCAGGGCTTCTACAAGAAGGGCATTTACACCGCAGAAACAGAAGAAGAGCTTGTACGCGACATTTATCTTTCACTTGATGCAGGCTTCAACGGCGCGCGCTTACACCAAAAGGTTTTCGAGCCACGCTTCCTTTATCACTGTGACAAGCTC
>JBGVIN010000074.1:0-2720 GCA_045123255.1 Eubacteriales bacterium | reverse complement strand
CGTTTATAACTTCAACATTGCAGCAAGAGGCATCAAAGAAATACAATTTCCAGTCCCAAAAGACAATGAAGCTTGCACAAGAGCTTTACGAGGGTATCAATTTGGGCTCGGAAAACGGTGGCGCACAGGGCTTGATTACCTACATGCGTACAGACTCGCTCAGAATTTCCGCCGAAGCGCAAGCATCTGCCAAATCGTATATTGTTGACAAATTCGGTAACGACTATTATCCGTCGTCACCAAGAATTTATAAGTCTAAAAATAACGCGCAGGACGCACACGAGGCAATCAGACCCTCGAAGGTTGCGCTTGAGCCTCTTAAAATAAAGAAATATTTGACGTCTGATCAATTTAAGCTTTATAAGCTTATTTGGGAAAGATTTATTGCGAGCCAAATGGCATCTGCAATTGTTGATACGGTTGTTGTTGATATTGAAAACAACTCACATACCTTCCGTACAACGGGAAATACGATAAGATTTTCCGGTTATATGGCTGTATATGGCGACTTCGAAAACGGTGACAACGCCGACATAGAAAGCGGAATTTTTGAGAAAAATAAAATTCCTACCTTGCTACCTGAGGAAAAGCTTGCACAAAAGAGCATTGAGTCGGCTCAGCATTTCACCGAGCCGCCGCTTCGCTACGACGAGGCATCGCTTATTAAATTCCTTGAAGAGATGGGAATTGGTCGTCCAAGCACATATACTCCTATAATCACGGTTATACTATCAAGAGGATACGTTACAAGAGAAGGCAGATTTTTGAAGCCAACTGCGCTCGGCGAGGTCACAACGCAGGTAATGAACGAGCATTTTCCAAATATTGTTGACTATAAGTTTACCGCAAATATGGAAAATAACCTTGATACTATCGAAAACGGAAGCATCACTATGCAGGACGTTCTTGGTAGCTTCTACAAGGATTTTACCGTTTCTCTTGAAAAAGCAAACGATACGCTTGGCAAAAAGGGCGTTGAGGTGCCTGTTGAGGAGGCTGACATAATCTGTGAGCTTTGCGGAAGCAAAATGATTATTAAAAACGGCCGTTTTGGCAAATTTGCGGCTTGCCCGAATTATCCTACCTGCAAAAATACAAAGACACTTACTGAAAACGGTAAGCCTGCACAGGAAAAGAAGGAAGAGGTTGTTGACTTCAAATGCGAGCTTTGCGGCTCAGATATGGTTATAAGACAAGGCAAGTTCGGTGACTTCTATGCTTGCTCTAACTATCCAAGGTGCAAGTTTACTAAGGCTAAGGATACCAAGGTTGACTTAAACTGTCCGTTCTGCGGCTCTGAAATCGTAACCAAGTTTACAAAGAGCAAAAAGCAGTTCTATAGCTGCTCATCATTCCCAAAATGTAAATTTTCCACTTGGGATATACCAACCGAAGAAAAGTGTCCTAACTGTTCTTCAATGATGATAAAGAAAAAGAATAAATCATATTCGTACTGTGCAAATGAAAAGTGCGGGTATAAGACAGAAGAGGAATGAACAATATTAAAGTAATAAATGTAATCGGTGCAGGCCTTGCAGGCTGTGAGGCTGCTTACCAAGCGGCTGAGCGCGGAGTTAAGGTTAAGCTTTATGAAATGAAGCCTAAAAAATTTACGCCCGCTCACCACAATAATAACTTTGCAGAGCTTGTTTGCTCAAACTCCTTGCGCTCCGACGAGCTTTCAAATGCTATTGGAGTATTAAAGGCAGAATTGCGTGAACTTAACTCATTCATAATGGAGGCGGCAGACAATACAAGAGTCCCTGCCGGCTCAGCCTTGGCGGTTGACAGAGAGCTTTTCTCGAAATATATTACCGATAAAATTAAAAATCACCCGAATATTGAGGTAATCGAGGAGGAGGTTAATAAAATCAACCCCGATGAAATTACCGTTGTAGCGACGGGTCCGCTTACCTCGGAGACTATGGCAAAATATATTCACAGTGATTTGGGTCTTGACGGCTTACATTTCTTTGATGCCGCCGCGCCTATCGTTGACTTTGAAACAATTGATATGAGCAAAGCGTTTTTTGCGTCACGATACAATAAGGGCGACGCCGATTATATTAACTGTCCTATGAATGAGGCGGAATATAAATCGTTTTACGAGGCGCTTATTACCGCAAAGGAGGCAGAGCTTCACGATTTTGACAAGGAGTCGCAAAAGCTTACTGTTTTCGAGGGATGTATGCCCCTAGAGGTTATGGCGAAAAGAGGATATGAAACTTTGCTTTTTGGTCCTATGAAGCCTGTGGGAATTGAAAATCCCGAAACAAAGGAAACATATTTTGCAGTTGTTCAGCTTCGCAAGGAGAATGAAAGCGGCACTATGTTTAATCTCGTTGGCTTCCAAACTCACCTTACCTTTGCTGAGCAAAAAAAAGTATTTTCACTTATTCCGGGTCTTGAAAACGCAACGTTTTTAAGATACGGTGTGATGCACAGAAACACTTATCTTGACTCTCCAAGATATTTAACACATAATTATTCGTTAAAATCAAATCCTAAGGTATTTTTTGCAGGACAAATGACGGGTGTTGAGGGATATATTGAATCAGCATCGTCCGGCTTTGTTGCAGGCATAAATGCTTCAAGAATTGCTAAGGGATTAGAAGAAATCGACTTCACCGATGAGACAGTTATAGGTGCGCTTTCGCATTTTGTTAACAACGGTGCTTATTCGGGCAATTTCCAACCTATGAATGCAAACTTTGGAATTG
>JBGVIN010000073.1:0-28286 GCA_045123255.1 Eubacteriales bacterium | reverse complement strand
AGCTCGTATCTATCCTTAAGACCGCTTTCGTTCTTAATAACGATGTGTGATGCGTCAACCTCCTCAACAACGCCGTTTTCCTTTGCAAGAACAACAACGCCTGAGTCAACCGCTGCCTTATACTCCATACCTGTACCAACTATCGGTGAGTCGGAGGTGAGAAGCGGAACTGCCTGCTTCTGCATGTTTGAACCCATGAGCGCACGGGTATTGTCGTCGTTTTCGATAAACGGAATCATTGCCGTTGAAACGGAAACCACCATCTTTGGTGAAATATCCATATAAGTAACGCGCTTTGAATCTGTTTCTACGATTTCCTGTCTTTCACGTGCAACTAATCTTGACTTTACGAAGCGATTGTTTTCATCAAGCTCCTCGTAAGCCTGAGCAACAACGTGTCCGTCCTCCTCATCAGCCGTTAAGTAAACAACCTCATTAGTAACAACACCGTCAATTACCTTGCGGTAAGGAGCCTTGATGAAGCCGTACTTATCAATCTTTGCAAAGGTTGAAAGGTATGAGATAAGACCGATGTTTGGTCCTTCAGGTGATTCAACGGGGCAAAGACGGCCGTAGTGTGTATAGTGAACGTCACGAACCTCGAATGCTGCTCTGTCTCTTGACAAGCCGCCAGGACCGAGTGCTGATACACGGCGCTTGTGTGTAAGCTCTGCAAGTGGGTTGTTTTGGTCCATAAACTGTGAAAGAGGGGAAGAACCGAAGAACTCTCTGATTGCAGTTGCAACGGGTCTAATATTAACAAGTGTCTTTGGAGAAAGCTCCTCAACGTCTTGTGTATTCATTCTTTCTCTGATTACCTTTTCCATACGGGACATACCGATACGGAATTGGTTTTGAAGAAGCTCACCTACGCAACGGAGACGACGGTTGCCAAGGTGGTCAATATCGTCCTTCTTACCGATACCGTAGTCAAGACCAACGAGGTAAGAAACAGATGCAAGGATATCTTCTCTTGTGATGTGCTTTGGACAAAGCTCCTCTGTGCTACGCTTGATTCTCTCAATGATAGCATCTCTGTCACCGCCACATTCGTTTATAATTGCATTAAGTGCTTCAAAGTTAAGCTTTTCGCTAACGCCAAAGTCCTCAAGACCGTCTCTCCAGCCCTCGCCTATCAAGTACTTAGGATCAACTGTGCCGTTGCCAAATACCTTAAGCTCGGTTGGCTCGCCGCTGTCTCTTTCGGTAACTGTAACGTAAACCTCGTTTACGCAGTTAGCTTCGATAAGCTCAATATCGCTCTCAGTAATAACCTTACCGATTTCACAAATAACCTCGCCTGTAACATTGCTTACAACAGGACGTGAAAGTGTAAGACCGAGAATACGCTTTGAAATAGCAAGCTTTTCGTTGAATTTATAACGACCAACAGGGTAAAGGTCGTATCTCTTACCGTCGAAGAAGAGATTGTGGATAAGGATTTGAGCGCTCTCTACGATTGCAGGCTCACCAGGACGGTGTCTTTTGTAAATTTCCTTTAATGCTTCCTCTTGAATTGTCGTGCCAAACTCCATAGCGAGCTTTTCGCATTCGTCCTTTTCAAGGGTAGGAGTAATGAACTTAGAGCCGAACATATCCTTAAGGTCCTCAGCAGTTTCAACGCCGAGCGCACGCAAAAGAATTGTAATAGGCATCTTTCTGTTCTTATCAATGTGAACGTAGAATACGTTTGATGAGTCGGTTTCGTATTCAAGCCATGCACCGCGATAAGGAATAATTTGTGCGGTATAGTTATGTGTACCCGTCTTATCTACGGAAAAATCGTAGTACATACCTGGAGAACGAACTATCTGTGAAACAACTACACGCTCAGCACCGTTAATAACGAAGGTGCCGTTGTCTGTCATAAGTGGGAAATCACCCATGAAAACCTCGTGCTCTTTTACTTCACCGGTTGTTCTGTTAGAAAGACGAACGTTTACACGCAAAGGAGCTGCGTAGTTAACGTCTCTAATCTTGCATTCCTCAACAGGATACTTAGGATTGTTTACGTCAAGTGTGTATGAAACAAACTCAATGGAAAGATCCTCTGTGTGGTCTGTGATAGGAGAAACGTCATTGAGAACCTCTTGGATACCCTTTTCCAAGAACCATTCAAATGACTCCTTCTGTACATCAATAAGGTTTGGCATTTCGCAAAGCTCATTGATTTTAGCAAAATTCATTCTTGTGTTTTTGCCAAGCTTTTGTTCTTTGACCATATCATTTTTACTCCAACTTCCCTTTTATATATAATAATATAAAAGAATTATTAAAAAATATTGTGCAGTTACAGATTATAACACCCGTAAAATGAAATGTCAATAGTAATTATAATTTTTTTGAAAATAATGTAAAAATTTACAATTTATTTCTTGAAAGTTTACAAACTTTTAATATGTAAATTTTTTATGAACTAAAAAAACTACATTTCTTTCATTATATATACACGCCCACGCAATATGTAATTTATCTATGAAATATACTTAATATAAATATTTTTAATTTTTTTACAAAAAGGTATTGATTTTTTGAAAATAGTGTGATATCATATGTAACTGTACGAACAGGCGTATTCGAAGCACCCTCTCAGGCAACGGATAAGCATCTGTCGGATTATAATATTAAAGGAGGATTTATCATGCCTAATATCAAATCTGCGAAGAAGCGTGTAAAGGTTATCGCTACTAAAACACTTCGTAATAAGATGCTTAAATCACAACTCAACACAGCAATTAAGAAGTTCAAGGCTGCTGTTGAAGCTGGTGAAAAGGAAGCTGCTCAAGTTGCTTACGTAGCTGCTGTAAAGAAAGTTGACCAAGCTGTTGCTAAGGGAATTCTTCACAAGAACAACGCTGCACACAAGAAGAGCCAGTTCACTCTTATGTATAACAAGATGGCGTAAGCCGACAAACAAACCTATTTCGGTTTGAAAACAAAATAAAAACAGAGCTATGTTAACCCGCATAGCTCTTTATTTTTTTGGTCAATGATTAATCAGATATTTTCTTTCCGTCTCTCTTATCATAATTCGGTATTCTCTGCCGACAAAAAAAGCAAGCCGTTCGGCTTGCTTTTCTAATTAGTCGTCAATGTAAGGCATAAGAGCCATAAAGCGAGCACGCTTGATAGCCTTTGTAAGTTCACCTTGGTGATGAGCGCATGTGCCTGTGATTCTTCTTGGAAGAATCTTTGCACGCTCAGTTACGTACTTTCTCAAACGAGCTGTATCTTTATAATCTATATGACCAATCTTGTCAGCGCAGAATGCACAAACCTTCTTCTTTTTGCGCATAACCTGACGAGCAGGACGCTGTTGAACAACCTGTTCTTTTTCAACAGTTGTGTTGTTATCCATAATTAGTTTCCTCCTATAAATTTTGTTCGCCGCGAATTAGAACGGCAAGTCGTCGTCACCGGCAACCTCTTCAAACTTTGGTGCTTGAGGTGTTTGGAATGATGGCTCCTCGAAGCCTCCAACGCCCTCTGTCTTTGCATCTACGAAGAAAGCCTCGTCAACAACAACCTCTGTGGTTGAGCGCTTGTTTCCCTGTTGGTCATTCCAGCTTCTTGTCTGGATTGAACCTGTAACGCAAATTGAGCTACCCTTTCTGAAGAACTTTCCGATAAAATCTGCTGTTTGTCTCCAAGCAACACAGTTGATGAAGTCTGCTTGCGCATCCTTACCCTTGCGGTTGATTGCAAGTGAGAATTGAACAACAGGTGTGCCTTGAGTTGTTTGCTTAACCTCGGGGTCAGCCGTAAGTCTACCGCCCAAAATTGCTTTGTTAAAATTCAAGTTTGCCATTTTGATTTCCCCTTTCTAAAATTAAGCGTCTTTTCTTGTCTTCTTGTCTTCGATTTGGCGAATTACAATAGAGCGAAGAATGTTTTCGTTGATACCGAACAAACGCTCGAGCTCTGCTGTAAACGAGCCTTCACTCTTAAAGTTAACGAGAACGTAGTAACCGTCGTTCTTGTCGTTGATTGGGTATGCAAGTCTTCTCTTGCCCCACTCATCAACTGACTCTACAGTACCGTTGTCAGCAATAAGAGCTGTAAACTTCTCAACAGTTGCCTTAACATCATCTTCAGCGATTGATGCGTCAACTACGAACAAAGTTTCATAAGAGTTCATAACCTTTTCCATTTTCTTTACCTCCTGTGGACTTAATGACCGTCAACTGAATTGACGGTAGGAGCGAGTATAGACATACTCGTTCTGCGTTATTGTATCACATAAAATATGTAATGTCAACACATTTTTGAAAAAAATAAATTTATTTTATTCTTACTTGAATTGAAGAAGTTTTTGTGCTAAAATAAATTATATTAATTTTGAAGGAAATAATTTAATGAAGCATATAGATATTTACACCGATGGCTCTTGCAGATGCAACCCCGGTCCGGGCGGTTGGGGCGCTATCCTGGTTTACAGGGGAATTGAAAAGGAGCTCTCTGGCGGTGAAGCAAGCACAACAAACAACAGAATGGAATTGACAGCCGTTATAAAAGCGCTTCAAGCTCTAAAGGAAAGCTGCGAGATTACACTCACATCCGATTCAAAATACGTTATTGACGGAATTGTAAACGGTTGGGCAGAGTCTTGGCGCGCAAACAATTGGAGAAAGGCTGACCGCTCGCAAGCACTCAATCCCGACCTTTGGGAAATATTGCTTGACGAGATTAAGAAGCACAAAATTACCTACGTTTGGGTTAAGGGGCATGCAGGACATCCTTATAACGAAAGATGCGATAAAATGGCGCAAAACGAGTCCGCTAAATACATGGATAATAATATAAATATATAAATAATGAAGAGTTTTTTCGAGCAGACGGCTTTGTCTGCTCTTTTTTCGTGTACAAGCGATATCTTATTTTTCGCTTTCCTTCAAGCTTGACAGCTTGTAGCTTCGGCTTATTCTCACTCCTTTGAAAGAGCTTAAAAAAGGCGCTCCTTACGAAGCGCCTTTTATGTTAAATTATTGTTTGCCTGCTACGATTGACTCGTAGAATGCTTTTTCCTTGTTTCCAAGACTGCTTGAAGTTGCAAGAACGTATTCAGCAACCTCACAGAGGCTAATCTTGCCGTTCGAGTCAGTAGAAAGTGCGCCAAGGTCAAAGTCAACGTACTCAACGCCTCTGAAGTTCATAAGTCTTACAACTGTCTTAACCTCATATTCATCATAGTATGTTGATGGCTTAATAACTACTGAGAATTCACCGTCCTTGGAGTAACGGTCGTAGCTATACTTACCGTATGGCTCAACGGTCTTTGTTTCGCCCTTTTCGTTTGTAACGTAAGTAATAACTCTTACGTCACACTCGTATTCGATTTCAGCGAGCATTTCCATATTGATCTTATATGTAAGACGAATGCCTGCATAATCTGTTGTTCTTACAGAATAACCAATGAATGAGAGGAAGTCCTTAGAAAGAACCTTCTTTGCAATTTCCTTCTCTGTTACGCCGTTTTCGTTAGATGGGATACCGCAGCCTGAGCATACGTAAATTTCCTTACCTGTTGCCGTATAAGTAGCACAGTAGTCCTCTGCCCAGTGGTTTGTATGGTTGTTTGTAGCTGCAATTGGATATTGTGAGCCTACTCTGCCACATCCCTTGCATACGATTTGCTTAATACCGATAGAACCGCATTTTGCGCTCATAAATACTATTTCAGTATCATAAACGTGTGTGCCAAGTGCAGGAATAACAATGTTTTCAACCTTGCTACCGCAGTCTGCACACGTACCGTGGCCGTAACCGTTGTCTGAGCAGGTAGGTTCAAGATCAGGAATTACGTTTTGAACGTTATGTCCGAATTTTTCCTTAGGAAGTGTAACATCTAGCAAGTTTTCACATACAGGACATTTTGCCTTGCATGAGCCGTCCTTCGTGCAGGTTGGCTTAACGTAGTCTGCACCGCTGAGAATGTAGTCACTTTCATCGATTGTACAGTTGTGAGCAACCAAATCAAGTCCGTGGAAGGACATTGCCCAACCGTTTTCCCATTTAGCACCTGTTGGAGTAATACGAATTTGCTTAGCCTTTGCGCCGCCTGTTAAAGGCTCGGACATATCAACGCTAATCGGGTTAGCCTTATCAAGAACGCCTACTGTATTCCATTTTGTGGAATATACAGCCGTTACTTCTTCAGCCTCGTTTATAAATTCAACCTTGAAGGTAGTATTATTACCGCTTGCATACATTACAGCCTTTGTGAAAACGTACTCACGGTCAAGAACAATAGTATATGTAGAGCCTGATGTACCGTACCAATATGTCAAAGGATCCTTGTCAACGATTGCTCCGTAAGAGTCCTCACCCAAAATCTCGTAGTTTACCGGATTTTCATTGTAAAGCTCGTCATTTTCGTTGATATCAACCAAAACCTCATATTTACCTTCTTCGAATTTGAATTCGGAAACGCTGTCGGTATAAAGAAGCTTTCTTGTTTGCTTAATTGTCTTTTCGCCACAGCCGTCTCTCATACAGGTTAATTCCTTATAGCCGTAACGAACGGTTGAAGCCTTTTGAATAACAACGCCGTCATCCCAGTCATGTCCGAGTGCATCGATTATATCAGTAACGTATGTAGCGTTACATCCGTCGATAGCACAGCCTGTGCAGGAATAAAGAGTTGAGCCCTCTGTATCGCAATCAGGCTTGGTAACAACACCGTTATCCCAATTATGTGCAGTTGCAGGAATGTCATACTCCTTTGTGCCGCCGCAAGCATAGCATTTCTTTGTGAGAACGCCGTTTTCGGTTTCAGTTGCAGGAGTTGTAACAGTACCCTCATCGTATTGGTGGAAGCCTGTTGCAGGAACAGTCTTTTTAATAACCTTACCGCATTCGCAGGTAAATTCGTTGTAACCCGGATAGTTACAGGTTGGGTTCATTTCATTTGACTTTTCAAAAATGTGGTCACCCTCTTCAACGAAGGTTTCGATTTCCCACATAAATTCACTACCGTCACCCTTACCGTTTGCAATTTCAATTTTAATCTTTGAAGCTTCAACGAATGGGTCGAGTGTTACGCTTGTTGAGTCGATAGGAATATCCTTAGAGTCGTAAACCTGTTCGCCCTCCATATTGAAGAGCTTAACTCTGATTTGCGAGATGTTCATAAGAACCTCAGAAACAGAGCCTGAGTTAGCAAGCTCACCCTTACCGTTCAAAACGAGGTTAAGCTCGGAAATAAGATAATCTCTTGTAAATTCCAAAACGATGGAATAGTTCCAGCCCTTTGGTGAACGTGTACCAACGTCAACCTTACCGTCAACAAGAGCGCTTGGAGACCAAGCCCACCAGTTATCGCAGTAATCGCCTTCGTTTGTACCTGTACCGTAAATATACGCCTCAGAAGCGATATTTGACTTAACTACGTTACAAAATTCCTTCTCTATTGAGTAAGCCTCAATCTCTCTTAAAAAGTCGTTACCGCGGCTCTCAGTAGGAATATTTGATTGGTCACGTGTGATAACTATTGTATCAGCAGCAACGTTAGCTTTTGCAACCGCCTCTGTAATTCCTGCTGTTGCAAGCTTTTCCTCATATACGAGGTCGCCCGCCTTGTACATAGTAACGGTCAATTCTTCAATCAAATAATTTTCTGATACAGAGCCACCGGTTGGCAACTTACCTGAGCCGTTAATGTAAATAACAACGTCTGTAAAATAGTTTACAGTATCAAAGGTGTATTGAATAGAATAATTGCTCTTTCTGTTTGTGTTTGTACCTGTGCTTAAATCGCCGTCAGTTAATGCGTTGAGGTTATAGTTTCTTGACGGTCTAATGTCCAAAGAGCTTATAGTACCGTTATTTTCAACGCAAAAGCTGCTTAACGTAGCTTCAGAAATAATATTCGTTCCCTCGTATGATGAGGTAACGTCAGCGGGCTCAACGTTTGCATCGTTTCCACCGGCAAATGCAAAGCAAGCAAATGCAGGAAGCAACATAAGTACCGCTAATAAAAGTGATGCTATTTTTTTCATACTTTTCCCCTTTGTAAATTAGAATTCTACGATGTTGTCAAACGAAGTGTTGTCGTTTGCATCGTCAGGTAACGCTTCATTTGGTTTATTTTGCGTGCCTGAGTTTGTTCCGGTGCTTGTTTGCGTATCACTGCCCGTATCGGTGTCGCCGTTATTTCCTGCACAGCTACACGAAATCAACATAGATACAACTAATAAAGCAACCAAAGTCAATGAAATAATCTTTTTCATTTGTTCCTCCTTGATTGTTTCATAAGAAACTATCCTATAGATATATTTTTCTACATATAATAATATAACATAAAATATATTATTTGTCAAGTTGCATAAACACAATTATTGAATATTTAACAATTTGTACAACCATAACAAAACAAGCCGTAATTTTAGGCATTTATTTCCTTGTTTTTTGTGAAAAACGCCAAAATTTATATAAAAATGAAAATACTGCAGAAAAAGTAACCTTTTCTGCAGTATTTTTCGTGGTGCTCTTGCGGAGATTCGAACTCCGGACACCTTGATTAAAAGTCAAGTGCTCTACCTTCTGAGCTACAAGGGCATCATTTAGTGCTTACCTATAATATCACACAAAGTTGGCTTTGTCAATACCTTTTTTCAAAAAATGTGATTTTTTTAAGTTCCTAATTTATTGACACAGTGAATAAATAATGATATAATAATTTTGGTTTCAAATTCTTTTGTTACCAATATTTATTTTTTAGAGGTTATTATGGAAAAAATTATGCTTTGGCAAAAGCCACCTTATATTGAATATACGAACAACAGCTTTGAGCCGTCAATCACTCCACAAATTGTAAACGAGAAAAAAACTGCCGTTTTGGTTTGCCCGGGTGGTGGCTACGGCGGAAAGGCTGACCACGAGAAATTTGTTATAGGCGAAATGTTCAACAAGCACGATATAAATGCATTTGTCCTTGACTATAACGTAGCGCCCTGCCACAAGTTTGCTCCTCTTTCGGATATTCAACGCGCTATAAGAACCATTCGCTCTCTTGGCTTTGAGAAGGTAGCGGTTTGCGGCTTCTCTGCGGGTGGACATTTGATTTGCTCAAGTGCAACTCTCTATGATTTTCCTGGATACGAAAAATCAGACGAAATCGATAATTACAGTGCACGTCCCGACGCATTTATTCCCTGCTACGCCGTTGTCACCTTCCAGGATGAATTTACACACATCGGTTCAAGACAAAATCTTTTATCGAGCGAATGGCAAGACAAGGAGCTTATCGACCTTTTCTCAAACGAAAAGCATATAACGAAGGACACTCCCCCTGCATTTATTTGGCACACCGCAACTGACAATTTAGTTCCTGTAAGAAACTCACTTGAGCTTGCAAACGCGCTTATGCAAAACGGAGTTTATTTTGAGCTTCACATATTCCCTGTTGGTTGCCACGGACTTGGTCTTGCTTACGGTCACGAGGATATTGGAATTTGGAGCGACTGCGCTTGCACATTCTTGAAAAAATTAAATTTCTAACGGAGATATTATGAATATTGCAATTATTACAGGCGCATCAAGCGGTCTTGGCACTGAATATTACAAGGCTATTCAAGGCGAGGTGCTTGACGAGGTTTGGATTATAGCGAGGCGCGAGGGTGCGCTTTGTGAAATCTCGGAAAAATACGGAAAGATTAAAACGAGGGTTATTCCGCTCGATTTAACTCTTGACGGCAGCCACGAAAAGCTTTTTAATATCTTAAATGAAGAAAAGCCAAATATCAAGTATCTATTCAACAACGCCGGCTTCGGTGCTTACGGTAGAGTTGACGAAATTAGCATAGACAAGCAAACCAATATGATTGATCTGAACGTAAAGGCACTTACGAAGATAACCTATTATGCGCTTGACTTTATGAGCGAGGGCTCAAAAATTATCAACACCGCATCAATAGTTGCTTTCTCGCCTATACCAAATATGGCAGCATACTCTGCAACTAAGTCTTACGTTATGAGCTTTAGCCGTGCACTCAGGCACGAATTAAGAAAAAGGAAAATAAACGTAACGGCTGTTTGCCCCGGTCCTATGGCAACGGAATTCTTTACGGTTGCAGGCGTTGACGGCGATAAAAAAACCTTGATTAACAAAATGCCCTATTGCAACGCCGAAAAGGTTGCAAAAAACGGCTTCAAGGCTGCAAAGCGCGGCAAAGCGGTATATACCCCGAGATTGCTTTATAAATTTTTGCGATTAGTCGGCAAGGCTGTCCCTCACACTATTTTGATTAAATTCGTTAGTGCTTAATTGATTTTTATTAACATTTCACCACTCTGCTTTTTATGGCAGGGTGGTTTTGTTAATTTTTTACAAAGTTTTTACAGTAAACGATTTTTTTCTTGCTTTTCCTTATTTTCGTGGTATAATATAATCGGAGTAATTTGGAAATTATCCAACTCGGAAAGGAAATCAATATGAGTTTTGTTGAAATTTTAATTAGAATCGCCACAATGCTCGGTGGTCTTGCTATGTTCCTTTACGGAATGAGCATGATGACAAACGGACTTGAAAAAATGGCGGGCGGTAAGCTTGAGGTTATTCTCAAAAAAGCATCCTCCAACAAATTCAAGGGTATGGCGCTCGGCGCAGGTGTTACCGCAGTTATTCAGTCATCATCAGCCACAACCGTTATGATTGTCGGTCTTGTTGGCTCCGGCATTATGACCCTGCCGCAAACAATCGGTATGCTTATGGGTACTAACATTGGCACGACTATTACGCCTTGGATTACAGGCTTGCCTTATCTCGACACAAGCAAATTCAACATTGACGAACGTTGGATTGAAGTATTAAAGCTTCTAAAGCCTTCCTTCTTTGCTCCTATAATTGCCGCAGTCGGCATTGTTCTTATAATGTTCTTCGGCAAGAAAAAAAGAATAAACAAGGATATCGGTACTCTTTGCCTTGGATTTGCTATTCTTATGCAGGGTATGGAGCTTATGTCAATGGCTGTTGATTTCTTAGAGGACGAAAAATACAACGGACTTCTTCTTAACGTTATCGACTTTTTCCAAACTCCTTGGATTGGCGTATGGATTGGTCTTATTCTTGCTACTCTTTTCACAACTATAATTCAGTCATCATCCGCATCTGTCGGCGTTTTGCAGGTTCTTGTAGGAGCTGCTTCTCTTTCCGGCACCGATATTCCTTTTAAGGTTGCAATTCCTATTATTCTCGGATTTAATATCGGTACTTGTGTAACAGCGGTTATTTCAAGTCTTGGCGCAAACAGAAACGCGAAGCGTGTTGCTATAACTCACCTTGTTATCAAGCTTTTTGCCGTTGCACTCTGCTTCGTCCCATTCCTTATCACGTGCCTTACACCGCTCGACGAGCTTTGGTATTCAAAGGGCGTTACTGTTTGGACTATAGCTATTTTCCACACACTATTCAACGTTGTAACGACGTTTATCTTGCTTCCCTGCTCTAAGCTATTTGAAAAAATCGCTTACTTGCTTGTTAAGGATAAGGAAGAAAAGGAAAAGGTTGCTTATATCGACCCGATTCTTATTTCACAGTCACCTGCAATTGCTCTTAGCGAATGCGGCAACCTAACTGACGAAATGTGCGTGCTTTCAAGGGATGCACTTAATCTTGCAATAGATTCACTATACAATTACGACAAGAAGGTAGCGCAAGAAATTATCGACAAGGAAGGTCTTATCGATAAGTACGAGGACCACGTTGGTACTTACCTTGTTCAAATTGCCGCTCACTCACTTTCACGCGCAGACAGTAACCTTAACTCAAAGCTCCTTCATACGATAGGCAACTTCGAGCGTCTTAGCGACCACGCACTTAATATAAGTGACGTTTCAGAGGAATTAAAGACCAAAAATATCGTTTTCTCCGATGAGGCGAAGGAAGAAATTGCGGTTATCACGAGTGCTATCAAGGAAATTCTTCAAATTACCTCGGCGGCGTTTATTGATAACGATTTAGCTGTTGCAAAAAGAGTTGAGCCTCTTGAGCAGGTTATAGACAAGCTTATTGCAACAACTAAGGCAAACCACATAGCAAGACTTCAAAAGGGTGCTTGCACAATTGAGCTTGGATTTGTGCTTTCAGATCTTCTTAACAACTACGAAAGAATTTCAGACCACTGCTCTAATATTGCCGTTGCAATTATCGAAACGGCACACAATAGCTTCGGCACGCACGAATATCTTAATGCTGTTAAAAATGCAAACGACGACGATTTCCAAAAGGATTTCAACGATTTTGCACAAAAGTATGCTATTGTACAAAAATAATAATTCAAGGGAAGGCACACGCCTTCCCTTTTCTATAAAAATCTTGTGCTCGGTTAACTGACCACGTACCGACTAAAAGAGCAAGAATCGGTTTTGCCGTTTCTTGCTCCTTGTTTTATTTAGACGTTGATACGGTGATATTCTGTCCGTCAGTAGTTAAAATTATCGTTCCTGCCTCGTCGGTACGGTAAATTTTGTCCTTATTAACCGCTTTTTCAAATCTCGACATTGCCTCGGTGTGAGGATGACCGTAGTCATTGTCCTTGCCGCAGCTGATTATTACGTACTCGGGTGTTGCGGCATCTATAAATTCTTGACACGAGGAGGTGCGAGAGCCGTGGTGGCCTGCCTTGAAAACGTCACAGTCTAAAATATCATCAAGTCTGTTTCCGTACTTATCTACCAAAGCCTCCTCACCCTTTTTCTCGGAATCACCCGTGAAAAGAAGCTTTGTTTCGCCCCATCTTACCATAACTATGATGCTATAGTCGTTTGAGTTGCTGTATTCGTCCTTAACAGGTCCGAAAAATTCAAGCTCTAAGTCTGCCTTGTCGCCCTCCTTTTCGGGATCAATTACGCCAACGTTTATAGTTCTGTCCTCTTCGCTATCGATATCGATTACATCATCAATTTCAATTCTTGTGCCGATATCGTCACTTGCTTCAATAACCGAAACGTAAATGTCAGGCAAGGATTTCACTTTATCCATAAAGGTAGAATACATCACCTGCTCCTTGCCCGTGTCCTCGTATACCTTCTTCTGGTCGGGAATAATCAAATTCGAAACGGTAAATTCCTCCAAAACCTCGGTTGCCTCTCCGTAATGGTCGGAATCAAAGTGAGTGATAATAAAATAGTCAATTGCTTCAACGCTTTTGCTCTTTAAGTAATTTATCATTGTGTTTTCGTCGTCCTTTTCGCCCGTGTCAATAAGCACAGTCATACCGTCGGCAAAAATAAGTGTTGAGTCACCTTGACCGACGTCTATGTAGTGAACCTCGGCTGTGCCCTCGGGAATTTCATACTGCTCTCTCGGTGCGAAAAATTCCTTATATATAAAAATACCCGCAACGACTATTGCAACAATTAAAATCGGTATTAACAAAAGTGGGTATTTTTTAACCGCTTTGTTTATTTTCTTTTTCGTGCGCTTGTTCATTCAAAACCTCCATCAAACGATATTCAACTATAAATATTTTATCATACATAAAGTCAAAATACAATAAAAGCGCTGAAAATTCAGCGCTTAAATATTTTTCTTTTTTCAAGGACTATTAAAAGTATAAGTCCTAAGACGTAGACCGAGACAACCTCGCTTGCAAAAACACCGCCTGCGGCAAGGGCATATGCCGAAAATGACCACTCATTTGCATACGTCATAATCACAAACGGAATAAGCACCGTGTTTGAAAGAACGGTTGGCAACGGACAAAGCCATTTGATTTTGATTTTCGAGGTTAGGTACGCGCCGATTAGCGTAGCGAGCGAGCCAATCACCACGTCAACTATACTGCCGTTAAAAATATTGGCAATAAAGCAACCTGCAAAAAGCCCCCATACCGTGCTTGGCATAAAAAACGGCAAAACCGTGAGTACCTCGCTAAATCGCACCTCCACAAAGCCTATTGTAAGCGGCTTTGAAACGAGTGTCAAAACAACGTACAATGCGGCAACGATTGCTGCTTCAACAAGCATTCTTGTTTTGTTCTTATTCATTTTTTTCTCCTTAGTTTTGTTTTAAGTGAGGATGGTTACGAACTCACTGCTATAAATTATAATTAAGCGCACGCCTTTTGTCAATAGCAATTTTGAAAAATAAGCATATTATAAAAGAAGTATGATTGGAGGTGTATTATGATAAATCAAAATGAGGAATTCGGTTTTTTAACCGTCAACGTCAAAACCGCAAACGGAGCCTTGCCGCTTGAAAACGCCTTGGTCACCGTTTACTCTTCCCCGAAGCCCTCAGGTAACAACGAAGCGGTTTTGGGTGAAACGGACGTGATATATACCTTAAAAAGCGATATAAACGGCAAAACCGAGAAGGTGGCACTAAAAGCAAAGCCGTCAAGCCTTTCTCAAACGCCAGATGAAAGTTATCCCTACCTTGCTTATAATATTACGGTTACAAGGGACGGCTACTACGACAGCACGTATCTAAACGTTCCCATTTTTGAGGGTATAACGTCGCTTCAAGACGTATATTTAATTCCGCTTTCCGAGTTTTCATCTCCCACTGACCCTATTCCAAATTCGCAAAGACAGTATCAAGAAAAAATGCGTTAAGGAGGACCTATGGCTGTTTTACCGATAATTCCCGAATACGTTACCGTTCACCTCGGTGCGCCCGACAGCGATGCGCCAAACGTTACCGTACCTTTTGCGGATTACATAAAAAACGTGGCGTCAAGTGAAATTTTTCCAACCTGGCCAGAAAATGCAATTCGCGCCAACATATACGCGCAAATTTCATTTGCATTAAACAGAATTTTCACCGACTATTACGGCTCGCGCGGATACGATTTTGATATTACGAATTCCATAGGCATTGATCAGTCGTTTGTAAACGGACGTGACTATTTTGAAAACATCTCAAAAATAGTTGACGAAATTTTCAACGATTACGTAGTACAGGGCGACAGTGTCGAGCCGTATTTTACCGCATACTGTGACGGGCGCGAAATTACTTGCGACGGACTTTTACAATGGGGCACGGTCGAGCTTGCAGAGAGAGGTCTTTCCCCACTTGAAATATTACAGTATTATTACGGTGACGATATAAGCATAGTGAGTAATGCGCCTATTGGTAGCCGCGCTTACACGTGGGATGGCAGAACGCTTGGCTACGGCTCGATAGGAAACAGCGTTCAACAAATTCAAATCAGACTGAACAGAATTTCAAAAAACTACCCTGCCATACCTAAAATAAATCCTGTTAACGGAATTTATGACAGAAGCACGGAGGAGGCGGTGCGCGCTTACCAAGGCGCATTCAATTTAGCACAAGACGGCTTGGTTGGCAAGGACACGTGGTACTCAATTCAAAAAACATATTCCGCGGTTAAGCGACTAAACGATTTAGCCTCTGAGGGTCTTTCACGCGAGGAGGTTTCGGGCATATTCCAAAGTGAGCTTAGCGAGGGAGATAGCGGCAGTGAGGTTTTTGAGCTTCAGTATTTACTCGCGCTTGTAGGCGAATACAATAACGAGGTGCAAGCACCGTCGATTGACGGAATTTTCGGTGCGGACACAAAAAGAGCGGTTGAAAGCTTTGAGCGCGCATACGGCTTAGCTGTAAACGGTACTGTTGAGCTAAACGATTGGGACCGCTTATACAGAGAGTACGTCGGCATACTCAGCTCCTTGCCTGAGGGATACTTTAACAGTGCAACCGTGCCGTATGGCGGCAGGGTTTTACGCCTCGGTGTCAGCGGTGAGGACGTACGGTTGCTTCAAGAATATCTAAACTATATTTCAAACACCTACACACAAATACCGCGGGTTGAGCCTGATGGTGTTTTCGGCGTTGCAACTGAGGCGGCGGTGGTTGCTTTTAAGGAGATTTTCGGTCTTGAGCCTACGCCTATTGTTTCAGCTAGCACGTGGGAGCTTATCACCTCAACGTACAGAGATTTATACGACGGAGCAAGCACAAGTGGCGGACAATTCCCCGGAGTTAATTTAGGATAGGAGCTTATATGAGCTATTATGATTTCAGACGGACTGAAAATGCTATTTTGGAAATTCAAAGAATTTTGAGATATCTCGATTTTTCAAAAAACGGTTATGCGCGCATAAAGCCCGACGGAATTTACGGTGAGGACACACGGCTTTTGGTTAAAGAATTTCAAGGACGGTACGGACTAAATCCAAGCGGCATCGTGGATTACGAGACGTGGAGGCTTTTACATTCGGTAGAAGATGCGCACAAGGACGACGGTAAAATTGCACGCGCTGTACGTATTTTCCCCGCTTACGAAAAGTACGAGATTTTGCCTAACACTAAAAATAGCTACGTTTATATTATTCAAGTGATGCTAAATGAAATTTTGAACGATCACGACGGCTTTGACGAGCTTGAAATAAACGGAGTTTACGACGTGCCTACACAAAACGCGGTTAAGATTATTCAGCAAAAGTCGTTAAAGGATGTGCCAACCGTAATAGATGCGCTTGTTTTCGAGGTTATCGCTGACGAATACGAAAGAGTAAATTCACGCTCATTTTGATTATTTCCCTTTTTCGTGTCAATAATAAAATACGAGATTAAGCCAAGGGGGGATATGGTGAATAGCCGTTTTACAAAAAAAGCAAACGAAGCATTAGAATCGTCAAAAAAGGTATGCAAGGAGCTTGGCGGGTTATACATAGGTACCGAGCATTTATTGCTTGGCATACTATCAACCGACTGTGTTGGCTCAAAAATTCTTAACGAAAAGGGTGTTTTTTATAACGACTGCTTGAAAAGAATAAGGGATGCGCTTCCAAATGAAGCAAGGAAGCATTCGCTTGAGGAATTAAGTCCGCGTGCTAAGCGCGCAATTGAGGGCGCATCGCAGGTTTCAAAGCGCTTCGGCGGAAGGTTTATCGGAAGTGAGCATATTCTCTATTCTATTTGCAACGAGCCTGACTCGTTTGGCGCGCGCATTTTAATTTCCTTGGAAATAAATCTTCAAAGCATAAAAACGGAAATAACGTCATTTTTAGATACGTTCGGCACGGAGCAAAAAAACGAAAAGGTGCCAAATGCCGGCAGCGCTATACTCACGTACGGAAAAAATCTCAACAAGCTTGCACTCTGTGGCGGCTGTGACCCGTTATACAAGCGCGACGGAGAGCTTTCCCGTCTTATGCAAATACTTACAAGAAGAACTAAAAACAACCCCTGCTTGATAGGCGAGCCGGGGGTTGGAAAAACGGCAATTGTTGAGGGTTTGGCAGAAAAAATCGTACGCGGAGAGGTGCCGCGTGAGCTTGCGGACAAAACCGTAATATCTCTTGACCTTTCATCAATGGTTGCAGGTGCAAAATACCGTGGAGAGTTTGAGGAGCGGTTAAAAAACGTCTTAAACGAGGTAAAAAGCAACCGTTCGATAATACTTTTCATTGACGAAATTCACACAATAGTCGGCGCAGGTGCTGCGGAGGGCGCGGTTGATGCGGCAAATATAATTAAGCCGTCGCTTGCGCGCGGAGAAATTCAGCTAATCGGTGCAACTACCATATCCGAATACAGAAAGCATATTGAAAAGGATTCCGCGCTTGAAAGACGGTTTCAACCTATCATTATAAAAGAGCCGAGCGAAAGCGATGCCATTGATATTTTGCTTGGACTTCGTGAAAAATACGAGGAATTTCACGGAGTCAAAATAACAAACGAAGCAATTAAGCAAGCGGTTTTACTTTCAAAGCGGTATATCGGCGACAGGTTTTTGCCCGACAAGGCAATTGACTTGATCGATGAGGCTTGCTCACGAGTGAAAATGAAGCATCAGCACAAAACTCCGAAAATGCGCGAATACGAAAAGAAAATCGTTGATTTATCACGCGACAAGGAGAATGCCATAGCCGCACAAAACTTTGAGCTTGCATCAAGGCTACGCGATGACGAAATTGGCTATAAAATTGCATACAACAAGGAAAAAGCCAAGCGAGAGCGGCTTATTTCCAAAGCAAGCCTAAAAATTACAGAGCATGATATTGGCGGAATTGTCACACTTTGGACGGGGATTCCCGTGGTAGCGGCAGAAAATAACGAGGCGCTTGAGCTTTCGCAGCTTGAAAGGAAGCTTGCAAACGACGTCTGCGGACAGGGAAAAGCAACGAGGGCGGTTGCGGACGCAATAACGCGTGCGCGTGTGGGACTTAAAAATCCTAAAAAGCCACTCGGCTCTTTCCTTTTCTTAGGTCCTACGGGTGTAGGCAAAACGCTGCTCGCAAAAAGCATCGCAAAAAACGTTTTCGGCTCTGAGAGCAATATTATTAGAATTGATATGAGTGAATATATGGAAAAGCACTCAGTTTCTCGGCTTATAGGCGCACCGCCCGGTTACGTTGGATACGACGAGGGCGGACAGCTTTCCTCGGCGGTCAGATTAAAGCCCTACTCTGTTGTTCTATTCGACGAAATAGAAAAGGCACACAAGGACGTATATAATATTCTTTTGGGAATTCTTGACGAGGGAATTTTAACGGATTCGCAGGGGCGCACGGTCGATTTCAAAAACACGATTTTAATTTTAACCTCAAATATAGGTGCAAAAAGCATAACAGAGCCGAAAAGGCTTGGATTTAGCGAAGCAAAAAGTGACGAGGTTGAATATGAAAACGTAAAATCAAAAATCCAAGGAGCATTGAAGGCAGAATTTAATCCCGAATTTCTAAACCGTCTTGACGAAATTGTAATTTTTAATCAGCTTACCAAAGCCGATATTGGAAAAATTTGCAAAAGCCTGTTAAATGAAGTCAAGGAAACCGCACTCGGCGTCGGGATCACCTTGGACGTTAAGCAAAATGCCATTGACTATTTAGCCGAAAAAAGCTTCGACAAGCTATACGGCGCGCGACCGCTCAGACGCACTATAACAAATATGCTTGAAAATCCGCTTTCCAAAAAAATTGCCTCAGGGGAAATAAAAAGAGGCGATACGGTCTTAGTGGAGCTTAAAGGCGGCGAGCTTGTTATTAAAAGTGCGGTGGCAACTTAATAACACACGAAAAAGGGGCTGTCGCGTTTATGCGACCGCCCCTTTTCAGGAGATAGGGAAATGAGTGCAGAAGGCGTGAACTCGTACACGTTGGCGTACTTTGTACGGTAGAGTGCGAGGTCGCGTCTAAAAAACAGACAGAAAAAGAAGAAAACTTGCAATTTGTTGCAAGTTTTCAACCTTAAATTGTTCTAAAATAAACGAATAAGCTTGATTTGATTTTGAAATGTGTCTGTTTTTGGTCTGTGCTTATTGCAACAGCTCCTAATTTTTTATTTATCGATTGAAATATTGAGATGTGGGTAAGGAATTTCAACTCCGTACTCATCAAAGCTACGCTTTACCTGCTCGTGCATTGGGAAATAAACGTCCCAATAATCCGAGGTTTTAACCCAAACACGAAGTCTGATTGTAATGCTACTGTCGTTGTGAGATACAATCATTACCTCAGGAAGTGGATCTGTCAAGATTTTTTCATCCGCCCTTGCGCAAGCAAAAAGAACCTTTCTTGCAGTATCGATATTTGCGGAATATGCAATTGAAAAATCAAAGTCAATTCTTCTTGTATCGTGTGCGGAGTAGTTAGTAATAACGTTATTTGAAATCATTCCGTTTGGAACAACAACCTTTTTATTATCGGGTGTTGTAAGAGTTGAGTAGAATAGACCAATATCAACAACCGTACCGCTAACGTCAGGCGTTTCAACGTAATCGCCGATTTCAAACGGCTTGAAAATGACGAGCATAATGCCACCCGCAATATTTGAAAGACCGCCCTGTAATGCAAGACCGATGGTCAAGCCGCAGGAAGCTATAACAGCGGAAAGCGCGGACATATTAAAGCCGAGAATTGAAACAACGGAAACAGCAACCACCGCATACAATGCCACGGCAAAAATGTGCTTTAAGAAGGTTCTGACCGTTTTGTTAGCTCTTTTGAAAATTTTCTCGTTTTCGATATTCTTTACAATTCTCTTAACTATCAAGCAGCCGATAATTAAGATAGCAAGTGAAATAATAATTCTAATACAAATGCTGAAAAGCGACGGTGTGTTATCACCAAACAACGGGTTTGTAAAAAATTTAACAAAGCCTGTCAAAAATTCCTCTGCGCGAGAAGCGGTTTCAGTAACCTCGCCTGCATCCGTCTCTGCTGCCATAAATAAATACATAGCTTTCTCCTTTTTAAGTTTATTTAACGTTATGATGTGAAAAAATCTCTAAAAATATTTTACTACAAATATTAATTTTTGTCAATGTATTTACATAAAATTATATTTTAATGTAAAAATAATGATAGCTACATTAGATGCTTGGAGGAAATATGAACGAAAAGGAATATTCAAAATACGTCGAGGGGCGTGCAAAGAAATCACCTATATGGAAAAATTCTATATTTGCGTTCTTAATAGGCGGCTTAATTTGTACACTGGGTCAAGGATTTTTTCATTTATACACATTTTTAGGTATGGCAGAAATTGATGCAAGAACGCTCGTTTCGGTAACACTCATCTTTATAACCGTCATACTAACAGGCTTTGGAGTGTTCGATAAAATAGCAAAAATTGCGGGTGCAGGCACTCTTGTACCGATAACAGGCTTTGCAAATGCCGTTTCGTCCGAGGCGATAGACTCAAAAAGCGAAGGCTTTATCCCAGGTGTCGGCGCAAAAATCTTTACAATTGCCGGGCCTGTTATACTTTACGGAACGTTTTTCGGTGCAATTTACGGAGTAATATTTTATATTGTTACTTTGATTTGGGGGTAAAATGAAAAAAAGTATAATTACGTTAAAACGGAAGCCAAAAATCACAGCTTCATACAGTGTCGTCGGTCATATGGAAGCAAACGGCCCTCTTGGAAATTGCTTTGACGAATATTGTCTTGACGACAAATTCGGCAAGGAGTCGTGGGAAAAGGCGGAAAGCGAAATGCAAAGGCGCGCGCTTTCAGGTGCAATTAAAAAATGCGGAATAATTGATACGGAGCTTGATTTACTTTTGGCAGGCGACTTGCTTAACCAATGCATTGGTTCAAACTATGCTCTTTCAAATTTCGACACGGGCTTTTTAGGTCTTTACGGTGCTTGCTCGACGTGTAGCGAGGGACTGCTAATCGGCGCTTGCTTATATAGCGGCGGTGTAATTGATAGCTGTGCAACAGTAACATCCTCTCACTACTGTGCAAGTGAAAGACAGTTTAGATTTCCGCTTGAATATGGCGGGCAAAGAACACCGACGGCTCAATGGACAACAACGGGCTCGGGCGCATTCATTTTATCCGATGCAGGAAGCGTCGAAATACGCGAATGTCTTGTCGGCAAGGTTATTGACAAAGGGATTAGCGATATAAACAATATGGGTGCTGCCATGGCACCTGCGGCAATCAACACGTTAAAGCGATATTTTCTCGAATCCGTACACTCCCCCGACTATTTTGACCTAATTATAACAGGGGATTTAGGGTATGAGGGTAGTGAAATTTTGAAGGAATTGCTACTTGACGAAGGGATTGACATACGCAAAAATCACGTTGATTGCGGTCTTATGATATTCGACCGAGAGCGTCAGGACGTTCACGCAGGCGGCTCTGGATGCGGTTGCAGCGCGGTTGTGATGAGTGCAAGCATTGTGCCGAATTTAAGTAGCGGTACACTGAAAAACGTGTTGTTTTTAGGCACAGGTGCGCTTATGTCACCGATGAGCCTTTCACAGGGCGGAACTATTCCTGCGGTTGCACATCTTTTGCATATTTCCCATACCGATAATAGCGGACAGGGGGCAAGATAAGAATGGATATTTTCTTTGATTATTTTTGGGCATTTGTCGTTGGCGGTCTTATTTGCGTTATTGCACAAATTTTGATTGACAAAACTCGCCTTACGCCTGCAAAAATTTTAGTTGGGTACGTTTGCATAGGCGTTATTTTAACCGCCATTGGCATTTACGAGCCGCTTGTTGAATTTGCGGGGTGTGGTGCAACGGTGCCGCTTTCTGGCTTCGGCTATGCTATAGCAAACGGCGTTAAAACCGAGGTTTTAAAAAAGGGGTTACTCGGTGCTTTAACGGGTGGCATTGGTGCAACCGCCGGCGGTATTACGGCTTCTATTTGCTTTGGTCTGCTTGCTTCTTTTATATTTTCAAGTAAGCCTAAGCAATAGCTCTTACCTGTTTTATATACAACCAAAATGCACGGCAAAACGCCGTGCACTTTATACTATATTATTAAAGCCTTCTTAAAAATTTCCTTTTCTTTTAAGGTGTATCAAAATTTACGTTTGTTATTTCCGTTTTTTTCATCGTTAGCATTGTACATCTTGGGTATGGTGAAGTAGAACCGGTTCCAAAACTGATTGTAGATGATAAGGAAACGGATAATTCGTTATTTTTTAATTTTATGCTCCTTATATAATGAGTTAAGTTTGGATTCATGTCCCAATAAATAAGCAAAATGACCATTTTCTTTTCAAAATCAACGCTTGGTGCTTCATCTGTGAAAATTTCACTATACGTTTTCTCATCCTTGATTATAAAATAGAGCTTGCTATGTCCCTCCTCGTTCCAAATATACTCACCGTTTTCGGTGTCATCCGGGTCACAAATTGAGTTTTGTGGGTCATAGTAGGGATTTTTATAATACACACCCTTGATTTTGTTTTCAAATAAAAACGTTTCCTTAACGTAATCATCGGCGTGGCTATCAACCCTTACCGTAAGTCTGTTAACACAAGAGCAAAGAGAAAAAACAAAAATCAAAATGAATGATAAACAAATTATTCTATTAATTAACGTTCTTTTGTTAGTCACCAATCAACACCTCCTAACATTGAAATAATACAAAATGCGTTTCATTGCTTGGCAACACCTCAACCGTTGAAAGAAGCTGCTACATTCCACAAAAAACAACAAAAAAACTCAAATGGCGCCCGCTTGTCTGATGCTTGAAAACAAAAAAGCACATAAGCGGTTTTTTGCCGTTTATATGCTATCAATTTATTTAGTCAAGGCAACGTTGATAACTTTAACGAGCATTGTCCTACCATTTAACTTTTGTAATTTTATTATATCACGAATTAACACTAATGTCAATATAAAATAAATATCCACTCACGAGTGATGTACCCCCATTAAGTTCACTATTGCATGGATTTTTTCACATTAAAAGGGCATCTAAATCGATGCCCTAATTTTATTAGATATTGCGCTTTTGTCTTAAAATAGCTGCCTTTTTCTTGATAAGGTCAGCAAGAACTACGCTTTGTGCGGAGCTATCTGGTGTAACGAAGTCAGGCTTTTTGCCTTCCTTAATGCAATTTACAAAGTAGCTCATTTCCTTAAGGTATCCGTCGTCGTTGCCAACGTTAATGCCGAGGTCAACGCTATCTACCTTTTCCTTACTTAACTCAACCTCCTTGCCGTTTTTCACAAGCTTGCCCTTATTAAGCTCTACGTAGCCGTTTTGGAACACAGCTGTGAAGCTTGCATCAAATGGGATTGAGGTATTGTACCAGGTGCCCTCGCAGGTAACGAGAATATCACCGTCGTAAATCATACTTGTAACTACGGTATCGTTGTTATTTGTCATTCTGTAACGGTAGGAATTAAGCTTATCAGGCATACCGAGAACGCTTTGAACAAAGTCGAAGTCATGGATTGAAAGGTCGGTTGTAACACCGCCTGAAAGCTTTTCGTCTCTCATCCAGTCCTCCCAGCTCCATTGCGGAATAGCTGAAATACGCTTCATTTCAAGACGGATAAGTCTGCCAAGCTCCTTTGTTTCGATAACGTTTCTAAGATATGCGTAAGGTGCCATAAATCTAACAACGTGTGCAACCATAAAGTTCTTTTCAGATTGATTTGCAATTGCTGCAACGCGCTTAGCATCTCTTGTATTTAAGGTCATCGGCTTTTCGCAAAGCACGTGATAACCCTTTTTAAGAAGCTTAACCGCCATATCTGCGTGCAAAAAGCTTGGTGTGCAGATATCAATCATATCAAGGTCTTCATTTTTGATCATCTTGTTATAATCAGTATAAATTTTAATATTGCGGTCGCCAACCTTTTCCTTTGCAACGTTTTCTCTAACGTCACAAACCGCAACAAGCTCCGCATCCTTAATTTTTTCGTAGTTGTAGAAGTGGCATCCGCCCATTCCGCCAACGCCGATAAGTCCTACTCTAACCTTAGCCATTTATAATGTCCTCCAAGAATTTTTTAGCATAAATTATATCTTCGATTTGCTTTTCGCCGCTAATCTCGCGCTCAATAGTAATTGAGCCGTTATAGCCGTGGTCGTTCATAAGCTTTTTAAGAAGCACAGGGAAATTAGCGCGACCGTCGCCAATTCTCTTTTCCTCGCCGAGATAGTCAGGATTTGTCGGGTACTCTCCGTCCTTTGCGTGAACACCGCGAACGTACTGACCGAAAATATCAACCGCGTCGCAAGGATTTGCCTTTCCGTAAAGGAGAAGGTTTGCAGGGTCAAGGTTAATTCCAAGATTTCCTGTGTTAACCGCCATAATGGTTCTCTTTAAGGTGATAGGAGTTTCTTGTCCTGTTTCGAAAAGGAGATACTGTCCGTTTTCCTTGCAATAAAGGGCAATTTCCTTAATTGCCGCAACAACGGAACGGAATTCGTCGGTATTTGGGTTTTCAGGCAAGAAGCCCATATGTGTAACCATATCGGTAACGCCTAACTTTTTTGTAAAATCAGAGCCTGTTTTAAGGTTCTTAATTCTCTTTTCTCTAAAATATACGGGAACGATGCCAAGGGTAAGATTTCCTCTGATAAAGTCCCAAGCAGCCTCGCCTTCCCATCCGCACCAAACGGCACTGATTTCAAGTCCTGTTTCCTTTGTTGCCGCAAGAATTTTTTCAACGTATTCATCAGTCATAAAGTTAAAATTCCAAGCGCAAAGCTGAAAGGATTCAAGTCCGTATTTCTTAACGTCTTTAATTTTCTCAACTACGTTTTCGTCGAGATGTACCATTGTTCCAAGCTTCATATATATACCTCGTAGCTTTCATATTAATACATACTAATTTTATCATATATTTATATGATATTCAATACTTTTAACAAAAAAAGAACCCCTAAAAAGGAGTTCTTTTAACGTTTTTAATTATTTCTCGTCGGAAAATGCTTTGCCGCATGCAGGGCAAATCAAATCCTCAGGATCGATTTCGTTATCGAAGCAGATTGTTTCCTGACAGTGTGGGCACATAGCTTCCATAAAGTCCTCTTCCTCGTCGCAGCAGCAATCACAGTCGTCATCGCAGCAGCAATCGCAATCGTCGTCACAATCACAGTCGCAGTCGCAATCATCCTCGTAAACGTATTCCTCTACCTCGCCAAGGTCGTGGTCGATTTCCTCGATGTAATCACCGAGAGTTGCAACCTCGTCGTCCATATCTGCAATAGTAGCTGTGATGTCTGAAAGAAGGTCGATAATAGCGTTAAGAACCTTTCCCTCAGGCTTTGAATTATCAATATTAAGTCCTTCTGCAAGTCCCTTAATATAAGCGCATTTTTCAAGAATATCCATTTCTTGCATTTTAAGCTCCTCCTAAAATGAATTATTTGTTGTTAACTCTTTCAAGATATTCGCCAACTCTTGTGTCGATACGAATAAGGTCTCCCTCGTTAATGAAGATCGGAACTCTAACAACAGCACCTGTTTCAAGTGTAGCTGCCTTTGTAACGTTTGTAGCTGTATCGCCACGTACACCAGGCTCTGTTTCTGTGATGTAGAGGTCAACGAACGTTGGTGGTTCTACTGCGAAAACCTCACCCTTGATTGATGAAAGCTTGCACATTTCGTTCTCTTTTACAAACTTGAAGTTGTCGCCAAGCTTTGATGCGTCAACAGGCATTTGCTCGTATGATTCCATATCCATAAAGTAGTAAAGCTCACCGTCGTTGTAGAGGTATTGAAGCTCTCTGCGCTCTACTTGAACAGTTTCAAACTTTGCGGTTGGGTTGAATGAAGCCTCACGTGTTGCACCTGAAACAACGTCTCTGTACTTTGTTCTTACGAAAGCAGCGCCCTTACCCGGTTTAACGTGTTGGAATTCGATAACCTGATATACCTTACCTTCCATTTCAAAGGTAACACCGTTTCTAAAATCTCCAGCTGTAATCATTAATTTTTTCCTTTTCTTGGCGTTTTAGTATTTTTTGGATGCAATCCGCCACAATTGATTCCATACTTATATACCCTATTCTACTATAAAAACTTTTAGTTTTCAATAGGAAATTAAAATATTTTTCATTTTTATTAAATTTCTATAAGGTTTTTGGGTGATTTTGTGAAATTTTCTATGCCGTTTTCCAAAATCAAGACCATATCCTCAATTCTAACACCGTATTTTGACGGAATGTATATGCCCGGCTCAACCGTAACTATATTACCAGGTACTAAAATTTTATCCATATTCGGTGAAAGTGCAGGCATTTCGTGCACCTCAAGTCCAACGCTGTGTCCAAGTGAGTGACCGAAATATCCCTTATAGTCCTTATAAATAATATCTCGTGCCACCTTGTCGGCATCCGAGCATTTCACGCCCGCCTTCAAATATGCAAGGGCGGCAAGCTGAGCCTCAAGCACGGTATTATAAAGCTTTTTCATTTCGTCGTCTGCCTTACCTATGCACACGGTTCTTGTCATATCGGAATGATAGCCGTCAACGGTTGCGCCGAAATCCATTGTGAAAAAGCCCTTCCTTATTTTCGTGCAAGCAGGCACACCGTGTGGAAGCGAGGTTTTTTCCGCGCTTATTGAAATAGTTTCAAAGCTTTTATCCTCTGCTCCGTTTTTGCGCATAAAATATTCAAGCTCAGCCGCTACGTCATTTTCGGTAATATCGGTTGACAAAATGCCTAATATATGCTCGAAAGCCATATCGGTAAGAATTTGCGCCTTTTTCATTTTTTCGATTTCATCGGGCGACTTCACCTCGCGAATTCTGTTAACGGTATCACCTATCGGAACGGTTTTTACGGTAATATCGTCACAAAGACGCTTATATCCGCTAACGCTCATATGTAAATCCTCGAAGCCAAGAGCGGTTATATTTTCACTTGAAAGAACGCCCCCGAGCCACTCGCTCCTTTTGCCCTTGAGCATAACGACGTTATACGTTCCGTTAAGCTGTTTTTCTGCAACCTCAATATATCTGAAATCCTCAAATGCATACGCATTTTTCTTTGTTATCAAAAGCGCTCCGTCCTCATTGTCAAAGCCTGCAAAATATCTGTGCGAGGTGCGTGCGGTTAAAAAAATCGCATCAACACCGAGTGTGTCAAACGATGAACGCAAATTATTAATTCTGTTTATCATAGCCTTCTCCTTTTGTTTTTCCTTTTGATTATATCACAAACTCCTCCCCCATTCAACAAAAAACATTGACAAATACTTAAAAAAATGATAAAATATTTTCACAAACTATTATTTCGAGGACAAATTCGATGAAAAAAAGGATTTTAACGCTGTGTCTTACGCTCGTACTCTTACTCTCCTTGTTTGTTCCGCTCGCATTTGCAAATGAAGAGTGTGAGCATAATTTTGAAAACGACGGAGATTGCACAACTCCCGCCACCTGCACTCTTTGCGGTATAGCTGAGCAAGCTGCATCATCACATAATTTTGATAACACTGTTTCATATTCATATAATGACGGAAATTTCGTATCAAGCGGTGAAAAAACCGTTGCCTGCTCAAACAAGGGCTGCACAAAAACAGCCGAGCTTGAAGCCTCCCCGCTTATCTCCTCTCTTGGATATTCAATAAGGGAATATGAAAAGGCTGACTATACCTTCTATTCTCTTACGTCAAGCTACGTTTTTGACGCAGACGAAATTAAATCATATGCAAATTCACTCGGCAAATCATATGAATACGGTATAATTTGCTATATCCCCTCAATTATCGGAGAGGACGAGCCTGTGAAGGGTGACGGCGACTGTGACGTTACAGTATTAAAAATCAACTACACCGGCTCAAACGGTGTAAACGATTTAACGCTTCCAAGCATAATAAAGGACAGTGTAAACGACCAATTTGTTTTTGCCGCTTATTTCATTCTCGGCGGTGAGGTTGTTTATATTCAATCGGGCAAAATATTTACCGACTATAAGGAGCTTGGTATTTCCTCCTGCTCACTCGTGCTTGATAAGCTAAACAGTGTCGAGTAAGCAATTGTTACATTATTTATAAAAGGGGCTGTTGCAATAAGAACCTGCTACGCAGAACCTTGTTACTCGCGTAATAAGCACAGAACAAAAACAGACACATTCTCGTCTAAAACCATA
>JBGVIN010000072.1:0-11831 GCA_045123255.1 Eubacteriales bacterium | reverse complement strand
ACAATTACGTAATTGTGCATCCAAGCAACGTTTCAATGAAATTTTTCGGGAAAATTACGCCGTATCTTGGCGCACTTCCCTTGCCCGACACAAAGGATGCTTACAAAAATTTCAGTGAGGCGATAAAAACGAAAATCAAGGAGCATAGGTGTATAATAGTTTACCCCGAGGCACACATTTGGCCTTATTATACCAAGATACGGCCGTTTAGCGATGCCTCGTTTTCATACCCGATAAAGTATGACGTGCCAACGTTTTGCTTCACAAACACCTATCAAAAGCGGCGTTTTTCAAAAAAGCCACGCGTTGTAACCTACGTTGACGGTCCATTCTTTGCAAGCAAGGACTTATCGCCTAAGGAGCAAAGGAAGCAGCTACACGAGCAGGTTTACGAATGTATGTGCGAGCGCGCAAAGCTATCAAGCGTTGAATATATTAAATACGAGCGGACTCACAGCGATAAATAGCAACTAAAATCATAATTTTTACTTTTCTCGGCAAAAATAATTAAAAATTGCCAACTTAACACCGTTTTGGCTGCCACGGGAGAGTAAAAATGATAAATATTTTGTTTTGCGGAAACGATAAGGTTTTCGACGGCATTTTAACCTGCTGTCTTTCTATACTTAAAAGAAGCCGTGCAGACGAGCCGATATCTTTTTATATTTTGACAATGGAGCTTTCGCATTTAAGTCCCGACTACGTTTCCATTTCCGAAAATAAGGTTGCGCTTTTGGGTGAGATTGCAAAAAAATACAACAAGGAAAGCACAGCTTGCAAAATCGACGTTACGGATTTATACATGCGATATTTTGATAAATGCCCAAACGAGGATGCATACTGCTCTCCTTACACGTTAATTCGCTTGCTTGCCGACCTACTTCCCTTACCCGACAAGATTTTATATCTTGACGCAGATCTGCTTTTCAACCGTGACATTCATCTTCTTTACGATTTAGACGTTAACGGATATGAGTATTTTGCCGCGCGCGACCACTACGGCAAGCATCTTATAAGTCCAAACTATATTAACGCCGGGGTTTTGCTTTTGAACCTTAAAATGATTAGGCAAACGGGACTGCTTAAAAAGGCGCGCGAGCTTATCAGGTTAAAAAAGCTGACGTTTGCAGACCAAAGCGCGATAATACGCGCAACGACGAAAAGAAAGGTCATTTCGCAAAGATTTAACGACCAAAGATTTTTGCATAGAAGAACGGTTGTAAGGCACTTTTCAAAGCGGCTTTTCCTTTTACCCTATCCACACACTGCCAATATCAAGCAATGGAACGTATACAATATGCACAAGGTATTGCGGTATTATAAATTCGACGATATTTTATACGAATATCTTTACCTCAAATCAAAATTTGACAGGGAGTACCATAATGAATAAGCAAATTCCTATTTTTTACGCTTGCGACGATGCGTTTGTCAAGTACACGATTGTTTCCTTGACCTCAATCAAGGAGCATGCAAGTAAGGACAGAAAATATCACGTTTACGTGTTATATACCGACATTTCAAGTGATATGATGGAGAAGCTATATGCACTTGGGGACGAAAATTTCGAGATTAGCTTTGAAAACGTAACCGAGCAATTAAAGCTGATTTCAAAGCGCTTGCCACTTCGCCATTACTACTCAAAGACCACGTATTACCGCCTTTTTATTGCGACTATGTTCCCAAAAATCGACAAGGCGATTTATATTGACAGCGACACAGTGGTGCTTGACGATATAAGCAAGCTATACGATACGGAAATTGGCGAAAATCTCCTTGGCGCTTGCCACGAGCAGGCTATGGAGCAAATTGACGTTTACGGCACTTACGTAGAGAGCGTTATCGGTATTTCAAGAAACGCTTTTTTCAACGCGGGAGTTTTGCTTTTGAACACAAGTGCGTTCAGAGATTTTTGCGTGCTTGATAAGTTCATTTACTACCTTGGAGTGTATGATTTCATCGTTACTCAGGACGAGGACTACTTAAATCTCGTTTGCAAGGACCGCGTTTTGTGGCTTGACCAAAAATGGAATACTGAGCTTGTTGAAGCATTTAAGTATAGCTATGATATAAGCGAGGCGAGCATTTTGCACTACATAATGGTCAACAAGCCCTGGCATTATCACGAGTGCCGTGGGGCTGACATCTTTTGGAAATATGCAAAAAAGACCTCGGTTTACGATATTCTTCTTGACGAGCTTGAAAAATACACCGACGAGGAAAGGGCGCGTGATACTGCCTCGGGTGAAAATCTTTACCAAATGGCAATTGACGAAACCGCCCGAGAGGACAGCTTCTACAAGGTTTGGAAGGATAAGCTACCATTAGTATAAAAGGAGCAAATTTTATGAAAAAGCAAAAAACCTGCTTATATTTTCCAGGCGACAACGTCGATTTTGATAAGATTTCCAAAATTGCTTTAAGGCTCGGAAATTATTTTTCGAGTGAAAATACAGAGGTTCACTTTTTGGTTAAGGAATTTGATAGCATAGGTGCGACTGCGCTCGCCTCGCTTTTCGATGATTTTAAGTGCTTTTTTGACGATATAAGCGAATATATCACTGATGAATGTGATTTCTACAAGTTCGCAATTCCTGCTATTTGCAAGGGAGAAAAAGCAATTTTTATCAACCCTGTGTCCAAAATTGAGCTTGACCTTGGCAAGCTTGCCTCGGTTGAGCTTGGTGAATACTACGTTTGCGCATACCACGATATCGCATTTGATAGCAACATATTAAAGACCTACACAGAAAAGGTGCTTGGTATAAACCATCACCTATTTGCAAGCGGTGATTTTGCCGTTTTCAACGTATCAAAGCTAAAGAAAAACGGTGCGTATGACAGATATATGCTTTACCGTGATTTTTGCGAGCTTGGATTTATGAGCGCTGACTCACTTTTCAATCTTGTTTTCAAGGACAGAATTTTAATAATCGGCGACGTTGACAGCGGTGCGGTATCAAATGAAATCGCGCTTGCTGAAATTGAAAGTGAAAACAGCTTTCTTGCAAAATGGAACCGTGAAAGGCGCGCAGGCGACAGAGTTGAAATTTGCAAAAAAATTGAGGATTTCGAAAAAAACGGCACGTTTGATATTGACGTTGAAGACGATGTGCCCGGGCGCACTATTATGCCCGAGGAAATTGAGTACGTAAAGAAAACGCTAAAGGAAAAATTGAAGGCGAAAATCGCTTTTTCAATGGCAAAAAGATTTTACTACAAGCTTGAAAAAAAGCAAATGGTTATGATAAACGACGAGGTTGACGGGCTTGAAAATCTCGCTAATTTAGACACAGGTGCGGTCATAACCTGCAATCACTTCAATGCAATGGATAGCTTTGCTATGCATTGGGTGTACCTAAAATCAAAGCAGAAAAAGAGAAAGCTATATAGAGTTATACGCGAGGGCAACTATACCTCATTCCCCGGATTTTTCGGCTTTCTTATGCGAAATTTCTATACTCTGCCGCTTTCGTCAAGCCATAAGACGATGAGAAAGTTTATGGCGGGTGTTAACGAGCTTTTGGGGTCTGGAAATTTCGTGCTTGTTTACCCCGAGCAGTCGATGTGGTGGAACTACCGCAAGCCTAAGCCGCTGAAGCCCGGTGCATTTTCGTTTGCCGCAAAGAACGGCGTGCCTGTGCTTCCCATCTTTATTTCAATGCGTGATTCTGGAGTTTTAGGTCCTGACGGCTACTACGTGCAGGAATATAAAATGCATATCGGCAAGCCTATCTACCCAAAAAGCGAGGTAGGCACGCGTGAAAATATCGATATAATGATGAAGGAAAACGAGCGCGTTTGGCGCGAAATTTACGAGCGCGAGTATCAAATTCCGCTTGAATATACAACAAGAGTGGAAAGTGCTGTAATTGAATAATAAGCAATAATAAAGCCGCGGCTTCTTAAAAAAAGCCGCGGCTTTATTATTTTTTCGGGTAAACGCCTTAATCGGTCGCTTTAATTATTTCGTCAAGTGAGCGAATATAGCGGTATCCGCACACGCTGAGTGTACGCATTTGCTCCTTTATGCCAAAAGCGATTGTCTCGACGCTATGGCTATCGGAATTGATAACGAACGGCTTGCCGCTATCGGCAATTTCGTCCATTATTTCCTCCTGTGGGTACGGACAGGTGCGGTATCCGCGCGAAATTGCGCCTGTGTTAATCTCAAAGATTGCAGGTGAGCTTAAAAGCTCGTTTAGCGCTTCTCTTGCCGCTTTTTTATAACGAGCGGCGTTGGTGTCGATAAGTGGCATCTTTTCATTAAACTTCGTTATAAGGTCGAAATGCCCGATAATTTGACACTTTGTTTTATTATAAACATCCTTTACGAGCTTGTAATAATCCTCACAATATGCAAGCGCATCACCGTTATAATGCTTTTTAATGTTCGCCTTTACCTCGTCTGCACTTATATCAAGCGCAAGGTATTCTCCATTTTTATAAATGAAGTGAACAGAGCCGATAACGTAGTCAAAGCCCTCGGTTGAGTTCTCGGAAAAATAGTCCTGCTCAATGCCGATATAGATTTTAATTTGCTCCTTGTACCTTTCGCGCAGGGAGGCAAGCTCGCTTTTATACTCGTTCAATCTTTCAACCTTTACCGCCCAGTCAGTCCTAAAAGGCAGAGGGGCGTGTACGGAAAAGCCGATTTCTGACATACCTGCATCAATTGCGGCAAGCACCATTTCCTCGGGCGTATTTTTTCCGTCACAGTAGGTTGTATGTGTGTGATAATTTGTTATTTTCATTTTGTCATCTTTTCCTGCTTAACCTTGTGGTCTATTATATGGCGTGATGCAAGCTCTCTTTGAATATCCTCAACGGAAATGCCCATTTGAACCATAAGCACCATTGTGTGGTATGCAAGGTCGGCAATTTCGTATATAGTTTCCTTTTTATCGTCTGCCTTGCCTGCTATTATAACCTCTGTGCATTCCTCACCAACCTTTTTAAGGATTTTGTCTGTTCCCTTTTCAAAAAGGTACGTTGTGTATGAGCCCTCGGGCTTATCCTTTTTTCTACCTACCAAAAGGTCGTACAAGCCGTTTACGGTAAACTCGTGGCGCTCATCGCTTTGGTAAACCTCGTTTGTAAAGCATGTATCCGTGCCTGTGTGGCAGGCAGGACCGTCCTTTTCAACGACAACGGTTAAAGCATCGTAGTCGCAGTCAGCGGTAATTGAAACGATATGCTGATAGTTTCCGCTTGTTTCGCCCTTTAACCAAAGCTCCTTTCGTGAGCGGCTGTAAAAGCAGGTAAGTCCCTTCTCCATAGAGATTTTCAAGCTTTCCTTATTCATATATGCAACTGTCAAAACCTTTTTTGTAAATGAGTCAACGACTACGGCAGGAATTAAACCGTTTTCGTCAAATTTAAGCTTTTCTATATCAATCATTATTAAATCCTCGCTTTAATGCCATTATTTATAAGCTCTTTTTTAAGCTCGTTTATATTTACCTCGCCAAAGTGGAAAATTGATGCCGCAAGACCCGCGGAAACGGTTGGAATTTCGTTAAACAGCTTAACGAAATCGTTTACACAGCCTGCGCCGCCCGATGCAATAACGGGCACGTTAACCGCCTCACAAACGAGCCTTAAAAGCTCGATATCGAAGCCGTTTTTAACGCCGTCGGTATCAATGGAGTTCACAACTACCTCGCCAGCTCCCATATCGACGCATTTTTTAATCCAAGAAATTGCCTCCATGCCTGTGTTTTCGCGTCCGCCCTTTGAAAAAACGGTGAACACGCCGTCAACTCTTTTTACGTCAGCGGAAATAACAACGCATTGGTTGCCGTATTTCTTTGCTGCCTCGGTAATGAGATTTGGATTTTTAATTGCGCCTGAGTTTACACTAACCTTATCAGCGCCGCATTTTAATACTCTGTCAAAGTCGTCAAGGGTATTTATGCCACCGCCAACGGTGAGCGGAATAAATACGTTGCTTGCAACCTTCGTTAGAATTTCCGTAAACAAGCGTCTGCCCTCGTGTGATGCGGTGATGTCGTAGAAAACAAGCTCGTCAGCACCGTTTTCTGAGTAATATTTTGCCAAAACCGCAGGGTCGTTTACGTCGTTTATCCCTTCAAAATTTACGCCCTTAACAACGCGCCCATCTCGCACGTCAAGACAAGGAATTATTCTTTTCGTTATCATTTTGAAACCTCAATTGCTTCCTTTAGGTCTATTGCGCCTGTGTAATACGCCTTGCCGATAATAGCGCCCCATACGCCGATTTCTTTAAGCGCTTTGACATCGTCTATGCTTGAAACGCCTCCTGATGCTACTATCTCAAGGGAATATTTTTCGCTAAGTGCTTTATACATATCAAGATTGGTGCCGTTCATCGCGCCATCCTTGGAAATATCGGTGCAGATAACGGCTTTGACGCCTATTTCTTGCATTTTGTTTAAGAAATCTTCAAGGGAGTATTCGCTTTTTTCTATCCAGCCCTTGATAGCTATATAGCCGTCCTTAACGTCGGCACCAACGGCAATTTTCTCACCGTATTTTTCTACCGCTTGGCGTAAAAACGCTTCGTCGTTTACCGCGCTTGTGCCGAGAATAACTCGGCTTGCTCCGTTATTTAGATATGCCTCGACGGTTTTCATATCACGAATTCCTCCGCCGATTTCAAGGAAAAGGTTTGCCTCGGAGGCAATTTTCTTTACCACATCAAGGTTTGGCGTTTCACCCGTTTTTGCGCCCTCAAGGTCGACCACGTGGATGAATTTGGCACCCTTCTTCTCAAAATCAATGGCAATTTCCCACGGTCTTTCGCTATATACGGTCATTTGGTTGTAGTCGCCCTTATATAGGCGAACCGCTTTTTTGTCATATAAGTCTATTGCGGGAAAAATGTTCATTTTGAAGCCTCCATTTCAGAAAAAGCGCGTAAAATATTAAGTCCGACCTCGCTGCTTTTTTCGGGGTGGAATTGGCAACCCATTACGTTATCCTTACAAACCACTGCGGTGATGTCCTTGTCATACTCAGCGTACGCAACGAGGGAATCCTCACAGTCAACGGCGTAGTATGAATGAACGAAATAAACGAAGTCGCCCTCTTTTATGTATTTAAGAAGCGGATGGCTTTTTTTGAAAATCAAAGCATTGTAGCCGATGTGCGGAATTTGAAGGCTTTTTTCAATTACGCCCTCCATTGGCACTACGTTACCCTTTAGTAAGCCAAGCCCTTGGTGCTCGCCGTATTCATAGCTCTTTTCAAAAAGCATTTGCATACCGAGGCAAATACCGAGAATGGGCTTTCCGCTATTTGCTTCGTCTATAATTATTCTGTCAAGACCGCTTTCTCTTAGCTTTTTTGATGCGTCCTCAAATGCACCAACGCCCGGCAAAAGAATACGGTCTGCCTTTTTTATCACCTCGGGGTCACTTGTAACGACCGCCTCAGCGCCAATATATTTGAATGATGATACTACGGAAAAAAGATTTCCTATGCCGTAGTCAATAATTGCTATCATTAGATTACTCCTTTTGTGGAGGGAATTTCGTCCTTGAATTTTTCTTCTATTTCTATCGCTTTTTTAAGTGCGCGTGCAAATGCCTTAAACGCACCCTCGATTATGTGGTGAGAATTTGTGCCTGCAAGCTGTCTTAGGTGAATTGTAATTCCGCTTTCTCTTGCAAGCGCGGAGAAAAACTCCTGACAAAGCTCGCAATCGAAGTCACCAACCTTATATGCAGGGATATCAAGCGCATAATATAAGCCGCCTCTGCCCGAAATATCAATAGCACAAAGGATAAGTGCTTCGTCCATAGGGAGAGTGATATCTCCGTATCTTACTATACCCTTTTTATCAGACAGTGCATCCTTAATTGCACCGCCCAAGCAAATTGCAATATCCTCTGCCGTGTGGTGATAATCAACGTAGGTATCACCTATGCAGCTTAATACGAGGTCTATTCTTGAATGGCGTGCAAAAAGCGTAAGCATGTGGTCAAGAAAGCCACAGCCGCTTGATATTTCACTATTGCCCATGCCGTCAAGATTAAGGGAAAGCTTTATATCCGTTTCATTCGTTTTTCTTTCAATTTGAGCAGTCCTCATATTAAACCTCCAAAATTTCCTTGGTTTTATTTAAGAAAATATCCATTTGCTCTTTTGTGCCTATTGTAATTCTTGCAAAGTCCTTTATTCTTTCCTTATTAAAGTGGCGCACCAAAACGCCCTTTTCCTTTAATTTAAGGTAAAAATCCTTACCGCTAATTTTATCGCTTTTTGCAAAAATGAAGTTTGCGCGCGAGTCAAGGACGGTAAAGCCGAGCTTTTCAAGCTCTTTTTTTGTGTACTCGCGGTTTTCGATGATTTTTTTGCAATTGTCCATATAATATTTATCGTCGTCAATGGCTTTTGCGCCTGCTACTTGACTAAGACGGTTAACGTTATACGGATTGGTTGAATATTTTATAGTATTTAAGTCGTTTATAATAGCCTCAGATGCAATACCGAAGCCTATTCTGCCGCCTGCCATAGAGCGAGATTTTGAAAACGTCATTGTAACGAGTAAATTTTCATACTTATCTAAAAGCGCAACCGCACTCTCTGCACCGAAATCAACGTACGCCTCGTCGATAACAACCACGTTGTCGGGATTGGATTTCACGATAGCCTCTATCTCGTCAAGGGAAAGAGCCTTGCCCGTCGGGGCGTTTGGATTGGCAATAACGACGGTTGTATTTTTGCCGATATAGTCGTTTATATCAACGGAAAAGTCGTATGTCAATGGTACTTCTTTATACTTTACGCCGTTTAATTCGGCAAATACGGTATAAAAGCCGTAGGTGATATCGGGAAAAAGCATTTCCTTTTTATCGTCTCCGTATGCCATAAATGCAAAGTTTAGTACCTCGTCGCTACCGTTGGTGACAAGCACCTGTGAGGGTAAAACGCCGTATCTTTTTGCAATTTTTTCAGTAATTTGCGTAGCTTGTGGGTCGGAGTAAAGATGGAGCCTTTCCGCCTCGCTTCTTACCGCTTCGTAAACGCCCTTGGACGGTGGAAACGGTGATTCGTTTGTGTTTAGCTTTATATATTCCATATTTTTCGGCTGCTCGCCTGGGGTATATGGAACGAGATTTGAATATTTGGGGCTGAAAAACCTGCTCATTTCTTCCTCCTTAAATTATTTTGCGTAGAAATTTATTGTAAATCTTAGTCCTCAAAGCGTATAGTTGCGCTCTTTGCGTGGGCGTGCAAGCCCTCTTTTTCAGCAAATGCGGCAACCTTTTTGTATACCGCCTCAAGTCCCTCTTTTGTGTAATAGGTAAATTGAGACTTCTTTTGGAAATCATCAACAGACAATGGAGATGAAAACTTTGCGCTACCGCTTGTTGGGAGCGTGTGGTTCGGTCCTGCAAAATAGTCACCGAGAGCCTCGGGACAGTATTTGCCCATAAAGATTGAGCCTGCGTGCTTAACCTTATCAAGATAATCAAACGGATTTTCAACGAAAAGCTCCAAATGCTCGGGCGCAATTTCGTTTGCAATATCGATAGCGAGCATTAAATTGCCCTCAGCTACGATAATTTTACCGTTATTGTCAATTGATGCGCGTGCAATTTCTGCTCTCGGAAGGCGAGGAATTTGAATTTCAAGCTCGTCGCTAACCGCCCTTGCAAGCTCGTATGAATCTGTAACCAAAACGGCACTTGCCATTTTATCGTGCTCGGCTTGAGAAAGAAGGTCTGCTGCTACGTAGCGCGGATTTGCGGTTTTGTCCGCAACCACCAAAATTTCGCTCGGACCTGCAATCATATCAATTGAAACCTTACCGAAAACCTGCTTCTTCGCCTCGGCAACGAACGCATTACCAGGTCCGACAATTTTGTCAACCGCGGGGATTGACTCCGTGCCGTATGCAAGTGCGGCAACAGCCTGCGCGCCGCCAACCTTGAATATTCTGTCTACTCCCGCAATTTTTGCCGCCGCCAAAATAGCAGGGTTTACCTTTCCGTCCTTTGACGGCGGAGTTACCATAACTATCTCGTCACAGCCTGCGATTTTGGCAGGAATGCTATCCATTAAAACGGTTGAGGGATATGCGGCGGTGCCACCCGGAACGTAAAGACCCACCTTTTCAATAGGTGTGATTTTTTGTCCCTTGACAACTCCGTTTTCCTCTCTCATTTCAAAGCCGCTTCTTAGCTGCTTTTTATGGAATGCGGTGATGTTTTCCTTTGCTTCCTTAACTATTTCGATAAACTCAGGCTCAACCGAATTAAAAGCCTCGTCGATTTCTGCCTCGCTTACCTCTAATGAGGTAAGATTTGCCTTATCGAATTTTTGACAGTATTCGAAAAGCGCCTTGTCGCCGTTTTTTCTTACGTTATATATAATGTCGCAGACGATGTCCTCAACGCCGCTGTCTATATTGTCACGCGCAAAGATTTCACTGTTTGAAACCTCGCCGTATTTGTAAATCTTAATCATTTTTGCTTACCTTTTCACCTAAAAGACGGGAAATATTTTCAATTTCCTCAGTTTTGAATTTGAAGCTTGCCTTATTTGAAATAAGACGCGCCGAGATATTTACGATTTCCTCCTTAACCTCAAGGTTATTTTCCTTTAAGGTTGTGCCCGTTTCAACGATATCGACAATTACGTCGGAAAGATTAAGAATGGGGGCAAGCTCTATCGAGCCGTTTAGCTTGATTATATCAATATCGCGGCATTTTTCCTGGTAATATGCTTTCGCGATATTAACAAACTTAGTTGCAACCCTTAAGGTTTTGGTGTTATCGTCGTAAAAGTCCTTCTTGCCTGCAACTGCCATACGGCATTTACCGATGTCGAGGTCTAAAAGCTCGTAAACATCAGGCTCGTATTCAAGCAAAATATCCTTGCCGCAAACGCCAATGTCGGCGGCACCGCGCTCAACGTATATTGAAACGTCAGAGGGCTTAACCCAAAAGTATCTTATACCCTTTTCCTCGTTTTCAAAGATGAGCTTTCTGTTATTTTCCAAAATGGACGGGCATTCGTATCCGCTCTCTGCGAACATTTTATATACCTTTTCGCCAAGACGCCCCTTTGGAAGTGCTACGTTTATCATTATTTAATCCTCTTAAATCTCTTTAATTTCTCTGTATCTGAGCTTTTTTGGAATGCTCTTTTGCGCGCTCACGCTCTTGCCTGATAAGATTTCACTCTCTATTGCTTCTCTAACCGCTTGTGCGCTCGTTTTTTCGCTATAAACTATCAATGTGTCAACGTCGTAGCCACCCGATGTGCTATTAAGCTGAGCAAGCAAATCCGTATAGATTGCAAAGCCCATACCGCGGCTTGATTTGCCCATTTTTGAAAGGAGCTTATCGTAGCAGCCGCCGTACAAAACGCATTCGCAAATTCCGTTAATATATCCGTTTATAACGATGCCGTTATAGTATTTCATATCGTTGACAATTGAAAAGTCAAGGCGGATTTTAGAGCTATCGCCGTCGCTATCCAAAAGTGAGCAAATTGTTTTAAGCTCGTCAAGGCAGGTGCCGAAGCAAACGTCCTTATCAAGTGCGTCGAGCCTTGAAATAACCTCGCTTGGCTTTCCGTAAAGTGAGGTGAGCTTGCAAAGAAGCGCTTCACTCTCCTCGCCAAGTGCATATTTAGCACAAACCGCTTTAATTTCGTGCATGCTCTTTTTCTCGATGCATTCCAGTGCTTCCTCATAAAAGTCCTTACTGTCGCTGATTTTATTAAGGATAGCGAAAATTATACCCATATGGGAGATTTCCAAAACGTAATCGGACGAAATTGCCTCAAGCGTTTTCTGTGCCAAGGAAACAACCTCGTACGTATCGTAAAGGTCA
>JBGVIN010000071.1:0-16030 GCA_045123255.1 Eubacteriales bacterium | reverse complement strand
CTTTCTTACCGTATCGATAAACGCTCTTGTTACAGGCTCGTTATATGCAACTATTGCAAGCACCTCAAGGGATGAGTTTGAAAGATTGCCGCCCTTTTTAATGCCGAGCGCTTCTTTAATAAACGGAATATATTGCTCCCTTGTGCAAAGCTGACAGGACTCAGCAAACGTGAGTATCATAAGTCCGCGACGTGGGTCTTGGTTATACTCCTTGGCAAAATCTGCAACCTTTTTTCTAACCTGTGACTCAAAGAGGTCAAGCGTTTCGCCCAGCTTTTCGTAGGTAACGGGATGTCCTGCCGCAAAAAGAATAGCTTCAATTGCGCTTTCTATATTTTTTGTGTCGATTTGTGGCTTATCCATTGTTTTCCTCCTTACCTCTTATTTTGCCTTCATAGAGGTTAATATATACGTTGTTTTCAATATTTATTACGCCGTTTTGCAAAACCTCGTCGGTTTCCTTTAAGGTAATTCTGCCTGCGCGAAGCATTTCAAGAAGTGCCATAAAGGTGGCAACCGCCTCGTGCTTGGTGCGAACGCCCTGGAAGCAGTCAATGATATTAACCGTACCGCCGTTTACAACCAAAATTCTAAGCACGGCAAAAACCTTTTCACCGACGGAAACGGTACGGGTTGAGATAAGCGGCTTGATTTTCTCCGACGCTACCTCGTCACTAACCTCGATATTGTTCATTACGCTCATGAGCGCCTGTTGAAGCAAATTGACGTTATGGTCGGCAACGTAGGTACGGTCGGGCGAAATTTCGTCCGTGTCCTTTTCGTATCTGCCGCTAAACTGTGAATAAAGTCCGCTTAATTTGCCCGATGCCTCCTTAGCGCGCTTGTATTCCAAAAGTGCGCGTGCAAGCTCCTCAGCAGGGTCCTCCTCGTCGTCGTCGCTAATGCGTGGGAGCAGCGTTCTGCTCTTTATAAGCATAAGCTGAGATGCCATAACGATAAACTCTGAGGAAAGCTCTATATCAAGCTTTTGCATCGTTTGGATGTATTCCATATATTGGTCGCATATTACGGAAATTTTAATATCCTCAATGCTCATTTTGTTCTTTGAAATCAAGCTAAGAAGCAGGTCAAGCGGACCCTCAAAAAGCTCAATTTTATAAATAATCTGTTCCATTTAAGCTCCTAAAAGAAGATAAGGTTGATTAGTCCCGCGAAGCAGTCGTTAAGAATAAAGCTTGATATCTTTAAGAATGCGTCGCCAATAAAGCCGAAGAAATAGTAGTCAATAAGAAGCACTATCATAAAGCCGAGAGAGAAGTGGCTTTGATATCTCATCATATTTTTGTACGCGCGCCTTGGAATAAATACAGAAAGGAGGCGGAAGCCGTCAAGAGGCGGCAACGGAATAAGGCTGAAAATTGCCATATTTACGTTGATAAGGCAGAAGGAGTTTACCGCGCTTCTTAAAATTGCAAAGAACCAAATAAATACGGGCGGCATTGTGTTAATAGCAGCAAGAACTCCTGGGATTGAGAAAGGAATAAGCAAAAATATGCCTAAAAATCCAACAATAAGGTTGGCAAGTGAGCCTGAAAAAATAGCGGTGAAGCGCATAAGACGCGGATATTTTTTGCCGTTCATATTTATTGAAACGGGGTACGCCCAGCCGAAGCGGAAAAGCAAAAGACACAAAAATCCTATCGGGTCAGTATGTGTGAGTGGGTCAATTGAGAGCTTTTTTGCGGAGCGCGGACCCTTGTCACCGAATATTGTTGCAACGAGTGCCTGTGCAAAGCCGTGAACGACAACCGCCACGACAACACCGGGCAGGCGCAAAAGAATATCGATAAAATAGTTAAAGAAATTATCAAAAATCGTCTTTAAGAATTCTATTACGGAAATATCTAACATAAATTCTCCTAATTAGCCGAATTGGTAATGGCATCCCAAACGTCATTTTTTCCTTCCTTGCTTTCGCTTGAAAAGAGAATGATTTGAGTGCCCGGGCGCAAAATTGGATGCGAAACGAGCGATTTAACCGCGCGCTCGCGCTCGGTCTTGTTTAATTTGTCAGTTTTCGTTGCGATAATAACGTAGGGCATATCCGTTTCGTTAAGAAAGCTTATCATATCGCAGTCGTCCTTGGTTAAGCCAATGCGTGAGTCAACGAGCTGACAAACGAGTGAAATTAAATCAATGTTTGGGTTAGAGGTAAAATAGCCGTCAACGAGAAGCGACCATTTTTTCTTGTCCTCAAGCGTGCGCTTTGCGTAGCCGTAGCCGGGCAGGTCAACCAAATAAAGCTTTGAGTCAACGTCGTAAAAGTTTATCGTGATTGTTTTTCCCGGGCTTGATGATACTCTTGCCATTGATTTACGGTTAAGAAGCGTGTTTATAAGTGAGCTTTTTCCAACGTTACTTCTGCCCGAAAACGCAATTTGCGGCAAGTGTGAGCGCACAAACTGAGACGGATGCCCTGCGCTTATTTTAAGTGAAACGTTATTTACGTTTATTTTCATCTTTTGCGCCTCCCTTGCATTGCTTTGAAGATACCGCACCAGTCGGGTTCATAATTGCGATAATTTTGTTTTCGCAGGTGAGCGCGTTTTGAAGCACCTCGAAAACGGTTGAGCATGGGATGAAGCTAAGATTTTCTCTTACCTCAGGGTCGATATCGTGAAGATCCTTTTCATTCTTTTTTGGAATAATCACGGTTTTAACGCCTGCACGGTAAGCCGCCAAGGTCTTTTCCTTTAAGCCGCCTATCGGCAAAACCTTACCCCGAAGGGTGATTTCACCCGTCATCGCTATATCGCGCTTAACCGCCTTGCCCGAAAGCATGCTCACAAGAGCGGTTGTAACCGTAACGCCTGCGCTCGGTCCGTCCTTTGGAACTGCGCCCTCGGGAACGTGAATATGTATATCGCTATTTTTGTAAAAATCGGGATTTATACCAAGCTTTTCGGCATTTTCACGGATGAAGCTGATAGCAATCTCGCACGATTCCTTCATAACCTCGCCAAGCTTGCCCGTTAGCTGAAGCTTGCCCGTGCCGTTCATAACCGACACCTCAACCTTAAGTAAATCGCCGCCGAACGCAGTATATGCCAAGCCGTTTACAACGCCGATCTCGTTTGTTTCGTCGATTTTTTCGTTTTCAAATTTGAGCGTGCCAAGATAAGACGGGAGATTTTCGTAGGTAATGGATACGGAATTAGCTCCGCCCTCGACAATTTCCTTCGAGGCTTTACGCATAAGGGAAGCAAGCTCCCTTTCAAGGTTACGTACACCTGCCTCGGCGGTATATGAGTCGATAACGCCGAAAATTGCTTCGTCGGTGATTTTGAATTGACGCTTCGTCATTCCGTGACGCTTTAGCTGCTTTGGAATTAAGTGCTTTTTAGCAATTTGAAGCTTTTCATTTCTCGTATATGAGGAAAGCTCGATAATTTCCATACGGTCGATAAGCGGCTGAGGTACTGTATCAAGCGAATTTGCCGTAGCAATAAACATGCAGCTTGAAAGGTCAACGTCCATTTCAACGAAATGGTCGCGGAAGGTCTTGTTTTGCTCGCCGTCAAGCACCTCAAGCATAGCAGACGCAGGGTCGCCCCTCATATCAGAGGACATTTTGTCAATCTCGTCAAGCACCATTAAGGGATTTGACGTTTTTGCTTCGCAAAGTGCGTTAATAATTCTGCCGGGCATAGCCGCAACGTAGGTCTTTCTGTGACCGCGGATTTCCGCCTCGTCACGCACTCCGCCCAATGAAACGCGCACGTATTTGCGCTTGAGCGCCTTAGCAACGGACGCGCAAAGAGAGGTCTTACCAACACCCGGGGGGCCGACAAGACAGATAATTTGATTTTTAATATCGGGGTTTAATTCCTTAACCGCGATAAATTCAAGAATTCTTTCCTTAACCTTGCTAAGACCGTAGTGGTCGCGCTCCAAAATCTTGCGTGCATTTGCTACGCTCGTTTCGTCCCTTGAATATTTGCCGAACGGAATTTCAAGGCAGGTTTCAATATATGTACGAAGCACCGCGCTCTCCGGTGAGCCGAATGCTGCTTTATTGAATTTTGAAAGCTCCTTTAATAGCTTGTCCTCAACGGTTTTCGGAAGATGCTTTGAGGTGATAAGGTCGTAAAGCTCCTCGCTTTCGCTCTGTGCCTCGTTTCCAAGCTCTGCTTGAATTGTCTTTAATTGCTCGCGCAAGTAGTATTCGCGCTGGCTTTCGTCAATCCTTGCGCCTGTTTTTCTCTTGATTTTGTTTTCGAGCTTGACAATACTGATTTCCCTGTCCATAAGCTGCATAGCAAGCTCGGCTCTTTTATACTTATCGTAAGTGCAAAGGAGCGCGTATTTATCGCTCGTGCGCGTTAAAATAAGAGCGCCGCAAAGGTCTGAGAGCATTTCGATATCGTCAATACGGCTAAACTCGCTCAGCAAGTCCTTTGAGGGAGAGGAGAAGAGAGAAATAGCATCTCTTGCCTTAAATTGAAGCGCACGCGCGTACGCGCTAAGCTGTGCCTCGCTCTCGTTTTCGTACTCCAAGGTTTTAACGACTATGTCCGCTGAAAATCTGCCGCTTTCGGCAAAAACGCTCGTATGCTCCGCGCGGCAAATGCCTTCAATGGAAGCAAAAGCCTCACCGCCGCCTCTTTTGGTAATTTGCTTTATTCTTGCAACCATACCAACCGAGAAAAGCGTATCCATGCTCGGCTTTTCGTTAAATGGATTTTTCTCCGTCGCCAAATAAACGGGGGATGACGTCTTTTGAGCATATTCAATAGTGCTTAAAAGCGTAGGATTAGAAAGATTTACTGAAATTGAAATTTGTGGGAATGCAAAAACTGAGCCCGTTAAGGGGATTAAAGGTAATGTAAAGCTTTCGCATTTTTCCGTTGTCTTAATTGCCATTTTTGTTCCTTTCTTTTGCTAAAGTGCGTGATAAAATGTATTTCGCCTAAGTGGGCGATGCCCAAGCCGTACGGATAAAATCCGCTTTCTTAGCGATAGGCACAATATATTAGAATACATTATAACACAAAGGAAACGAAATTTCCACTATTATTTTATAATATTATAAAATTTATTGACTTAGGCGCTTTTTTGGTGTAAAATATATCTATCTGAAAAGGGGAGAGGTGCCCCTTGAATTTCCAAAATTATTTTACCGAACAAAAAAAGAAAGCGGGGGAGAAAAATGGCATTTGATGCTTCTATGTTAATTTGTCTTGCAAGGGAAATTGACGGTCTTTGCGAGTCGAGAATTGAAAAGATTTATCAGCCGAGTGGGGACGAAATTGTAATAATGCTCCACTCTGCCAAGGAGCGCTCGAAAATTTTAATCAACGCAGGCTCCAACTACCCGAGAATATGTATAACCGACGCGCAATTTGAAAATCCGCAAAAGGCACCGAATTTTTGTATGCTGCTTCGCAAGCATTTGCAGGCAGGCAAGCTGATTTCTTCTAAAACCTTCGGCTTTGAGCGCGCGCTTGATATTGAATTTGAGGCGTACGATGAAATGGGCTTTAAGTCGAGAAAGCACTTAATTTGTGAGATTATGGGCAAGTTTTCAAATATAATCTTAACTGACAGTGACTACAAAATCACGGCGGTATTAAAGCCCGTTGACTTTTCCGTCAGCATGCAAAGACAGCTCCTTATCGGCATGAAATACGAGCTTCCGCCAAAGCAGGATAAGCTGCCAACGGGGAAGGTAAGCATGGAGGATTTTCTCTGCGCATACGAGCGTGCCTCGGGCGAGGTTAAGATTGAAAGATTTATAATTTCAAGCTTTACGGGAATTGCGCCGTCAACCGCAAGGGAGATAGCCTATCAGCTCGCAAGCGATATAGACGCACCGCTAAAAAGTGTCGAAAAAGCGACACTGGGTCGCGTGTTTTTCAAAATCATCGGTGATATTGTAGGCGGTTTGGCAACACCGTATATGATACTTAATCCAAGCGGGGAGCCACAGGAGTTTTCCTATATTCCCATTAACTATTTCGGCAAGGATTTTAAGTCAGTTCCGTATGAGAGCTTTTCTCGCCTTGTTGACGAATTTTACGGCAAAAAGGGCACGAATGAAAGAATTAGGCAAAAGTCAGGCGATATTTTAAGGCTTCTTACAAATGCCGAGGCGAGAATTGTCAAAAAAATTGATTTGCAAAGGGCGGAGCTTGATGAGTGCGACGGTGCAGACGAGCTTCGTCAAATGGCGGATTTAATCACCGCAAACATATATATGATAAAGAAGGGCGCATCCGTTTGCGAGGTCATAAACTATTACGACGAGAATATGGCGACGGTGAAAATTCCGCTTGATACGTCAATTTCGCCCTCGCAAAATGCACAAAAGTACTATAAAAAATACACTAAGCTTAAAAAGGCTAAGGAGGAGCTTGCACGTCAAATTGAGCTTGCAAGAGAAGAGCTTAAATATATTGAAACGGTTTTTGACGCACTTTCTAAGGCAGAGCTTGAGGCAGACCTCAACCAAATAAGAAACGAGCTGTATTTAAGCGGCTACGCATCGAGAATGAAAAATTACAGCGTGCAAAAGCTTCAAGCACCTAAGGTGCTTAAATTCAAAACGAGTGGCGGATATACCGTTTTGTGCGGCAAAAATAACACGCAAAACGATTATATTACAACCAAGCTCGCAGAGAAGGGGGATTGGTGGTTCCACGCCAAGGGCGCACCCGGATCACACGTCTTAATGCAATGTGCAGGACTTGACGAGCCACCTGCCACAGACTTTACCGAGGCTTGCGAAATCGCTGCTTACTACTCCAAGGCACAGGGGCAGGGCGGCAGCGTAGAGGTTGACTACACCCTTGCCAAGCACGTAAAGAAGCCAAACGGCTCAAAGCCCGGCTTCGTTATCTACCACGTCAATTGGAGCGCACTCGTTACTCCAAGCGAGGAAAAAATCAAAAAAATGATGCAAAAATAGTTGAAAATCAGACACTCCCCCGCACTTTTTGGGGAATTTAGGAGAAAATTATGTTAGACTTTGCAAAGGATAAGAAATTTTGGGAAAGAGTACGCACAAGCGAGGAATTTAAGTGGCACATTGACGAAATAAAGGCGGTTTACAACGAAGCCTTTAAGACCGAGCCGCGCTCGCATAGTGCATTTGACATATTAAATAATGACGACAAGGGACTTTGGCGCTTACAGTTTGACCACCTTCAATCGTCCTGCTTGCTTGCACTTATTTACCCCGACAACGAGGAATATTATAACAACCTTATTAAGTCCGTTTGGGCGTATCTTAACGATTACACATGGGCGCCTCTCGGTCACTACACCGAGTTTTACTACGGTGTCACACCTAAGGATTTTGACCCCGGGCTTATTGATATTTTTGCCGCATCCGCCTCGTTTGCGCTTGCCGAAATTAAAAATTTATTCAAGGATAGATTTCCTAAGCTCCTTACCGACAGAATTACATACGAAATTAAGCGACACACTATTGAGCCGTACTTAAACCGCAAATTCTTTTGGGAAAAGCACGACAATAACTGGACGGCGGTTTGCACGGGTGCAGTTGGCGGCGTCTTGATTTACGAGGACCCCGAGCTTTACTATAAGTGTCAAAAGCGCTTGCACGACGCTATGGAATGCTACCTTGCAAGCTACAAGGAAGACGGAATGTGCGTTGAGGGCGTTGGCTATTGGGCGTTCGGCTTCGGCTTCTTTTCCTCGTTCGCGCTTCTTGAAAGAGAGCTGACAAACGGTGAGGTTGACTGGTTTTTGCGCCCAAAGGTTAAGGAAATAGCGAAATTTTTGCAAAAAACCTTCCTTCAAAAAAATATCGTTGTCACCTACGGCGATTGTAGCGTGAAGCAAAATTACCAAATAGGCTTGCCCTCACTCCTTCGCTCGGTTTACGGTGAGGAAATAGAGCCCTTGCCGAAATCCCTTGGCATAGTTGCCAAGGACAACACGCACCTAAACTTCCTTTTGCGCGCGGTTTTATACTATAATGAGGACAATTTTTCCGACGATATTTCAAGCGGCGTTACCTATACCGCGCCAAATTCCTGCTACATAGTGAAGCGCACGAAATGCTTTGGATTTAGCGCAAAGGGCGGCAACAACGGTGAAAGCCACAACCACATTGACGTTGGAAGCTTTATTTTAGCAAGAAACAACAAGCAAATAATTTGCGACCCGGGTGCAGGTCCTTACGAGGACGGCTACCACACCGACCGCCGCTATACCTTCTTCCACCCAAGCGCCGCGGCGCACAATATTCCTATTCTTGACGGCGTATGCGAGGACGGAATAAGGCGCGACGACGTAATAATTCACTACGATAGCGAAAAAAGCTGTGCGTATATGGACATAAAGGAAGCATACGGCGTTGATTTTATCAAAAAAGCAGAGCGCAAATTCTACTTTGAGGACGAAAAAATCACGCTGACTGACAATTTTGAATTCACAAAGGAAATTCAAGTGACTGAGCATTTCGTTTCACTTATCAAGCCGCGTGCCGAGGGAAACGACCTGTATATTGACGACGTTAAGCTAAGCTCAACCTCAGGTGCTTGCCCAACCGTTACCGAAAAGACTGTGCGCGCCCACGTCGGCGGCGTACCGCACCCCGTATATTTGATAGACTACGCGCTTCCAAAGGGAAGATGTGACTTTGAACTGACCTTTGAGGTGAAATAAGTTATGGTTGCCTACGGCAAGTGATGGTTGCTTCGCAAGTTATGATTGCCTACGGCAAGTGATGGTTGCTTCGCAAGTTGAAAAATGCATAAAAAAGCCTTCTCTTGCGAGAGAAGGGGGACCACGAAGTGGTGGATGAGTAGTCTTTTGTAGTAAAACACCTCATCCGTCACGCTTCGCATGCCACCTTCTCCCACCGGAGAAGGCTCTATTTTTACAATTTATCTGTCATTTTTTTAGCTAAGCGATTACTTTTTCAGCTTAATAAGTGCCATAATAATTTGCGCCACCTGTGCGCGGGTGAGTGGGGCGTTGGGTGAGATTTTGCCCTCGTCCTTTTTTATTATTCCTGCCGAGCAAAGTGCGTCGATATCGTCCCTTGCCCAGTCGGGAATTTCCGAGAAATCCTCAAAAACAGTGAGGGACGTGTCTGTTTTACGGTTAATTACGTTGTTTATTATGACCGCACCCTCCGCAAGCGTAACCGACTCCTTTGGGCGTATATGCACGCCGTCTGCCTCCCTTATGCCCTCGACAATACCGAGCGAAAACGCGCTTTCAAGATACCCCTTATATTTCGGCGTTATCTCGGCGTCATCTGCAAACCGTGTCCTTTCAACGGTTGGTGCTTCGCTTGACACAAGCGTACGCATAACGAGATAGATAAACTCCTCGCGCGTTATTTCCTTGTCGGGGTTAAAGGAAAGCGTTTTATCTGCGTTGACCGTCGGCTCCATTATTCCGCTTTCGCAAACGGAAATCACCGCCCATAAATCGCTATTTTCCACGTCGTTGAACACAAACGACGATTTTTTGCGTTCAATTTTTATTTTCACCTCGCACTCAGGCGAGTAATTGCCGTGACTGTCACGCACACGGTAGGAAAAGGAGTCGCGCCCTCTTTTGTTTTCATACGGCGTATATAGGTAGTCACCCGTTTTTGCGTTGGTTAATGAAACGAGCCCCTTTTTTGGCTGCTTAGTTATTTCAAAAATCATTTCCTCGCCCTCGGGGTCAGAGCCGAGAAGCGTGCCTGAGCATTCAACGTTTTTAATTGTCGAAGCGGAAATTGATGCGCCTCCACCTCCCGACGGAGCAAGATTTTTTTCTTCAAGTGCGATAAGTGAGCATTCAATTTCGTATTCCATATCGTTCGGCTTGAACTTAAAGGTTGCCGCTGGCGTTTCGCTTTTTGAAACTAAGCGGAGCAGGTCGAAATCCTCGCGGTAAATAACCTGATTTGCAACGACGTAAAGGTTGTCGAGCATTAAATAGCCTGCGCTTTTTTCGGGTAAGGCGGTAATTTTTATCGAGCTTACGTGGCAATATAGCGGCTTGTCAAAATCCTCAATTTCAAAGCCAAGCTCGCCGTTTTCGGCAAGACCGCTCTTTATCATCGTGCTGTTCTCGGCAATAACGTCAAGCGCAGGAGAAATTTTTTCACCCGCGAGTGCTACCGAGGTAAAAAGTAAAGTAATTACGGTAAAAAAGAAAAAAATTTTCTTCATACAACCTCCTAAATTTTTTCTAAATATGTTATTAAATTGTAAAAAGCACGCCCCCCTGCCACTCTCTGCCTCCCCGACCTTTAACTACCGCTTGAACGAAAAATGTTCCTTGGCATATAATGTTAAGGTAATTAAAAGGCGCAAAAAGAAGCAAATCTATAAAACGCGCCTTAGTGAATGGAGTGAGAGATATGGAATTTATGAAAATAGGTGACTGTGCAATAAAAATCAGCTTAGGTGCAAAGGAAGCCGCGGAATATAATATTACAGAGGGAATGGTATCAGAGGAGAAGGAGATACGGCGCGCCTTTTCGCGCCTTTTGGAAAGAGCAAAGCGCGAGCTTGGAATTAAATTTTCGTCAGGACAGCTCCTTGCCGAGGTCTTTTCCTCGCGCGACGGCGGCTACGAAATTTTCGTCAGCTACGTAAAGCAAGAGGCGACAAACGCCCCAAGGGAGCAAAAAACCGCTTTTTCGGTTGAGCATACCGACAGTCTTTTATATTTGAAGGAGCGACTTGACCTTTTGTGCGCGGAGTACGAAATTTTCGCCCACGAAAGCGCAAAAAAATATTATTTGATTGTAAAAAATGCAAGCCGCACGGATATTTCCTTTGCCTTTCTTTACGAGATGGCAACACCGCTTCGCCAATCCACCGCGCGATACATACAAGCATATGCTAATAAGATATCTCCGTAGCTCGTCACGGGTGCGCGCCTACACCCGAAAGATACTCGAAAATTAAGCTTGAAAGACGGTTAACGCTCTCTTTTGCCTCGCCGTAGGTGTTTGCGTAAGTGCCAAGCTCAATTTCTAAAGCGAATGGGGAAACGTTTTGCCCAAGCTCAAAGCCTGCAATTTTGCTCTCTGATACAAGGGTGGGGATTTTCTCGTTTGCAAATTTTGCAAAATCGAGTGCGAAATTTAGGCTTTCTTCTTGCGCCTCGCTCATTTTTCCACCGCTCGTACCGCTAATTATGCGAATTTGCGCGCATTTTTCGCCGCCTACACTCACCGTTTCGCGCGTTTGCACCATACCCTCGTTTATGTAAATTCCGCGCGAAAGAGAAATAACGTACGAAATGCTCGGGTACTTATCAAGCGTTTTTTTAAGCGAAGCCTCGTACTCCTCAAGCGTGCCGATAACGCTCCCCTTGGCGTATTCCTCGTCTAAATATACCGTTTTTATGCCGAGCGCGTTCAGCTTGCCCGACAGGATCTCTGCAAGTGCGGAAACGTTTTCCGTGTCGCTGTAAAAATTGTCTGTTTCACTGTAATATTTTCCGTTTGAATATGCTTCCTTCGGTGCAAGATGCGTTATTAAAACGAGCGGTGCTTCGCTTCCGTACTTTGTGCGTATTTGAGCAGGTGAAACCAATTTCGGCGTATCACCCTTAAGCTCTATTGACGTTTCGTTCGTAATTTTGTATTCGCTCGTTTGACACTCGATTTTGTAAGCTCCGCTTGGCACGGTATCTGCCTCGCCGCCCGTTACGCCGCCCGTTGTGCCTCCCGTATTCACATCACTTTGCGGCGGATTTTGTGCGCCTTGATTAGTGCTTGGAGTGCCTGAGCCGCCACCTAAATCGCCATCGCTTGGCAAGCTGCCACCGCTTATTGCGCGCTCACCAAAAAAGTCCTTCACCCTTGGTATAAGAAAAGCGGCACAAAGAACCACACCTACAAGCATAATAAGCGCCCAAGCGGAAAGGAGCGTGCGCCCAAAACCACCGCCGCGCCGCATTCGCCTTTCAAGATAAGCTTCTGTGTCCTTAACTAAAATTAAATCCGTGTTTCCCATTTTCCCCTCGCTTCCTTTTTTGTAAATATTATGACGGACAGAACGGAAATATTCATACAACACGTTGTGTTGATTCCATACCGCTCGCGCGGATTCCATACATGCGGTGCTTGATACCATACAACCTTCGGTTGATTTACTCCTTGCCAAGAGCAAGGGTGATGCCGTCTGCAATTATTTTGCAAATAGGCTCGATTTCACCGTCTATTGTGTAAGGTGTATATAGCTTATCTCCAAAGGAAATTACGGTTGGCACACCCAAGGAAATGACAGGTACGCCAAGTGCTTTTCTTGAAATTTCTTGCGCCCCATCCGCTCGTGCTTCCTCGTTTGGCGTTCGCTCATCGGAAATTTTCGTGCCGCTTGCAGGGGTTATGCCCGCGCTTGAAATTTGCACGGTTGTGAGCAGGCGCTCGGGGTGGGCGGTTGCAAGAGAGTCCGCGACAATGACGGCATCAAAGCCGCAAACCTGAATTAAGCCCTTAACGTGGTCAATTGCCCGAATACCGCCCGAGGCTAAAATCCCGGGGGAAAAGAGTGAAAGGGAAGGGTGAAGAGCGCTTTTTTTATGAATTGGCAAAAGGAAATCGCAAATACCTACGCCGATTTTGTCGCTCGAAAGCTCACGGTTGCCAAGACCCACGAAAAGAAACCTTTTTGGCGTTGGTATAAGCTCCTTAATCAGCTCACAAAGACTGAACGAAACCGCGCGCGAAAGCTTGTCGCGCAAAAATTCCCCACCATGATAAAGCTCGCCCTGGCATATGGTTAGATAGGTGCGGGACATTTCCGCACCGTCTTCATTTTCACCCGTAACCACCGTTTTTACAATTTCAATCCCCTCGTGCGTGATAACGCTTGTTAAAATTCCGCGGTGTGACTCTTTTTCTGCGTAGCATTCGCACGCAAGTGTAGGTTTTTTGTCAAAAATCATCGTTTCTCCTCAAAAATTTCTTGATAATTTGATTTTTGTGTGTTAGAATAATATGTACGAATTGACCGAATATATAAAATGATAGGAGAAATTATGAAGGACAAGAGTGAAATTAAAATTTTTATTCTTCATTTAATGGATAGAATAGGCTACGCGGTTAACTGTAACGACATTTGCTCAATTCTTTCTCAGGAGAGCATAGCAGGCTACTTTGAATGCGGTGATTGCTTCACAGAGCTTATCGAGGCAGGACACTTGGTTGACTCAGGCACACCTGACGAAAGGGGAGAGGTGACATACTCCGTTTCCGAATCGGGTAAGCAAATTGAGGCGGCTCTCAGTGACCAAATTTCAAGCTCTATTAAGGAAGCGAGCTACCGTAGCGCAATAAGATACCTTTCCTTTGAAAAGCGCGGAGCTATCATAAAATGCCACAAAACGCCAATTGACGGTGTTAGATTTAGCGTTCACTGCGAGATTGTCGAAAAGGGCAGGCGCGTGCTTGAAATCAATATTGACGTGGATAGCGAAAAGGAAGCGGACACAATGCTTCTTAACTTCCGCCGCCGTCCCGAGGTTGTTTTCCAAGGCACGATGGCTCTCGTTTCGGGCGAGCGCAACTATATTTTCGAGCGATAATAGCTTAGCGCGCAATCGGGATATCTCGTTTTTGCGCGCATTTTTTTATCATTTATAAATTTTGGAAACGCAATTTTTCAGATGCTTTAGCAAAAATTCACAAAAAATTAGCAAATTTTGTTAAATTGCACAAAAATCAACATTATCTATAAATTATTTTATCAAAATTGACAAAATAGCACTTGACAAAATGTAATATTATTGTTATAATGGTAATATCATATGGTAAAAACTGCGGAAATGAGGCAATATGGAAGAAAATTTAGAGCTGATTATCAAGGCAAGGACGGGGGAAAGCCACGCGTTTTCAAAGCTTGCAAGGATTTATAAGCCCCTGCTTGATAGTCTTTCCAAAAAATACTCTTCTATGTGTGACGAAAAGGAAGAAGCGGTTGATGACTTCTTGCAAGAGGGTCAAATGGCGCTTTTCGACGCGGTTAGAACCTATGATATAAATAATTCGGTAGTCACCTTCGGCGCATACGCAAAAAAGTGTATTAGTAACAGGCTTATTTCTCTCGTTAGGAAAAATAAGTCGCAAAAGCGCAAAAAGGGCGAGCTTAAAATCACCTCAAGCGTGCCGTCACCCGACGACGTGTACTTGACGAAGGAGCTCGGCACAAAGCTGCTTGCACTTGCAGAAAACTCTCTATCTCCATACGAAAAAAAGATATTTGTCCTTTACCTCGACGGCAAAAGGGCAAGTGAAATTTCAAAGCATGTCGGTAAGAGCGAAAAGTCCGTGAATAATGCAATTTTCAGGGCCAAGGCAAAGCTTAAAGGAATTATTGGTTGAATACTCAGCGAAAGCTTTGTATATTATATTTTTTAGAGGAGAAAAGAGATGTTTGAGGACAAGACACTGGTATGCAAGGATTGCGGAAACGAATTCGTTTTCACAGCCGGAGAGCAAGAGTTTTATGCAGAAAAGGGACTCGTTAACGAGCCAAAGCGCTGCAAGGCTTGCCGCGATGCCAAGAAGAATGCTGTAAAAGCACCAAGAGAGCTTTTTACAACAGTTTGTGCTGAATGTGGAAAAGAAGCAAAGGTTCCTTTCCAACCAAGCAACGATAAGCCTGTTTACTGTAGCGAATGCTACGCAAAAAGAACAGCAGCTGTTGAAGAATGATAGCATATAAAAAAGAAGGCGTTGAGCCTTCTTTTTTTGCGCTCCAAATAGCAACGGAGGCAGAATTCATTATTTTTGCGTTATTATATAAAATTCGCGTAAAATTATCGCGCAAAAATATTTTTTATACTGTACAAACGCGCAATTGTATGTTATAATATATTATCTATATCTATATTTTAACTATATTTTGTGGGGTTGGATTTATGGCTTACAATAATGAAAAGCGACAAGGCGGCTTTAAGAGGGAAAACGGATTTAAGCGTGATAACGGCTTCAAAAAAGAAAACGGCTTCAAGTCAAATAGCGCCTTTAAGGGTAACGATAAAAAATTTGAGAAAAAGCAATATAATAGCTTTGGCGGCGACTGCGGCTCAGGCTTCGGCGGCGAGGCTCAATTTGAAAAAGAGGACAACGGCGTTGTCGTTGGCAGAAACGCGGTGCGCGAATTACTCAAAAGCGAGCGCGGAATAGAGAAGATTTACGTTAAAAAGGGCGGAAGTCACGAGGGCTCTATCACCGTTTTGGTGGCAGAGGCTATTGAGCGCGGTATTGCCGTTGTTGATGCGGAGCAGCAAAAGCTCGATATGCTCGCAGAGGGCGCAAACCACCAGGGTATTGTGGCAATTGCCGCACTTAAGGAATATTCCACGGTTGACGATATGCTTGATTTAGCAAGCGAGCGCGGCGAAAAGCCGTTTCTCGTCATTGCCGACTCAATTGAGGACCCACACAACCTCGGTGCGTTAATCAGATGCGCGGAATGCGCGGGCGCACACGGAATTATAATTCCTAAAAGACGCGCGGTTGGAATTACTCCAACGGTATATAAATCCTCAGCGGGCGCAATTGAGCATATGCTAATTGCAAAGGTAACGAATATTGCCACAACCGTTGAGCAATTAAAAAAGAAGGGCGTTTGGATTTTCTCTGCCGAGGCAGGCGGCGCACCTTACTATGAAACGGATTTTGACTGTGCCTGTGCCATAGTCCTCGGCTCTGAGGGCAACGGCGTTTCAAAAATCGTTAAGGATAACAGCGACTATATAGTATCAATTCCTATGTACGGCAAGGTAAATTCCTTGAACGTTTCCACTGCGGCATCGGTTATTCTTTGCCACGTGGCACGTGTGCAAAGAGGAAAATAAGGAAGGAGAAAAAATGGACGAAAAGAAATTTGAGCTTGAAAACTCGGGCGAGCTTTCCCTTGATGAGAATGACGGCATAGACCTTGGAAGCGCCGAGGGCGAGGCGTTTAAGCTAAACGACACAATGGACGATACCGACGACCTTGTGTCACCTGACAGAACAATATTTACAAGAGTTGCAAAGCAGCTTAATAAGCCTGAGCGCCATCTTGGCTAC
>JBGVIN010000070.1:0-3503 GCA_045123255.1 Eubacteriales bacterium | reverse complement strand
TTGCGCCGTATAGCATGTGGCTTTCAAATGCGGAAACGCTGCTGTCAAAGTAGATTGTTGTGCCGTTTTCGGTGTTCTTGCCCATATCTCTGAACGGGCCGCCTGTAAAATAATGAACGAAATAGTCGGTTAGGCTTTGGGCGTTATAGTTAAGCGTTTTGAGGTTGAACATATCCGCAAAGGCAAGCTCGCCTATTGAGACTACACTCTTACCTATTGTAAGAGCTTCAGTACCTGAACAGCCGCCGAACGCGGATTCGCAGATTTTTGTAACGCCGTCGTGAATTACAATTTCCTTAACCTCGGTGCATCCGGCGAAATGAACGTTAACCTCGGTTATATCGCTCGGCACTACTATTTTCGTAATTGCTTCGCCGTTGATGAAAAGTCCGTTTTCGGAATATGGAGCGAATGAGGTAAATTTGAACCACTGATCAAGTGATGAAACGTTGATTTTTGAAATTTCCGTGCCGTGGAAAATATTCACAACGTTCTCTACGTTGTCGCCGATATGTAATACTATTTCTTTTTCGGCGTTTGTGAATTTGCCGTTATAGTATCCCCACAAAACGTATTTGTCATCGATTTCGAGATTATTTGCGTTGTAGTAAAGATTTTCAAGTGCTAAAAAGCCGTGGAAGGCTTGATAGCCGACGCTTTGAAGATTTTCGCCAAGGGTTAAGGTGGCAACGTCTGAGCAGTTTGCGAAGGCTTCCTTTTCTACTGTTGTAACGGAGCTTGGAAGGTTAATTTCAGTAAGTCCCGTGCAATTAAGGAAGGCGCGCTCGCCAATAGTATGGCAAATTGAGTTTTCATCAAATGTAAGCGATTTAATATCAAGATGTTCAAAAAGATTGCTCGGAATTTTCTCTACGCTTGGTCCGATATGAATTGAAATACCGTTCAAGCCCTCGGAGTAGATATAAAAGCCAAAATCTATGCTTTCACCAGTTGCTACGTCGTAATAAATTTCCTTGATATTGTCGCAGCTGTCAAATGCGTTTTCAATTACGGTAATATCCTTATGAAGTGAGATTTTTTCAAGACCATTACAACTGTTAAACGCGCTGTAGCCGATAGAAGTGATATTTTTTGGAACAGTTATCTCTGTAAAGCCACAGGAGGCAAAGAAGCCCTCGGGAATTTCGGTCACTGTGGACGGCAATTTTACGTTATCAAGTGAGGTTAAGGATGTGCAATCAACGAAAACGTAATTGCCAAGCTCCGTCACCGAGTCGGGAATTTCGATTTTTTCAAGGTTGGAGCAGCCTGAAAATGCGCTGTTCTCTATTTTAGTGACGGTATTTGGAATGATAGCCGTTTTAAGACCCTTGGCGTTTCTAAAGCAATCATAGCCTATAACGGTCACTTGCTTGCCGTCAACGCTTGACGGAATTTCAATTTCAGAAATCACCATCTTTTTTTCGTTTTCGTTTAGCTCATCATACCAATCACCCCACTTAAATATTGGGTCGTAAAATTCAGAGACGCGCAAGGTGCCGTCACCGTTTTCTTCAAATTTAAGACCTGCCATACATTTTTTGCACACGCCATTTTCCATAACGTGACCGCTTGGCATCAGCTTTTCATCATTATGGTCGTGGCATTTTGTACATTCATAGGTTGCATACGATACGCTAATGCAACTGGATTCTCCTTGGTGCAGCAGTTGCCAATCGTGCTGACATTCTGTGCTTGGAGCGGTACAGGATGAAAAAATCAGCGCACAAAGACAAAAAAGCGTAATTGCGAGTGATAAAATAACCTTCTTTTTCATAAATTCGCCTTTCAAAATATAAAATTAAGCCATCTCGGCTTGAATTAGTGTGTTTTTGAAAAATCAGGAGCGCGCGCTCCTGATTTTTATTTTAGCTTTGAATATGTTTTTGATATAAATTTTTCGGAATAGACGATAAATCTTTCGTGAGTGCCCTCGCCGATAAGTCCTGCTTCATCGTACGCTTTTACCGAAAAACAGACACGTCTACCATCGATTTCGGTAATTTCCGCTTCAACCGTTACGTTCATTCCAACAGGAGTTGCACTAACGTGCTTAACGTTTAGCTGTGTGCCGACGCTTGATGCGCCCACCTCTAAATCAGCGCTGATGCATTTATATGCACACTCCTCCATAAGAGCAATCATACGTGGAGTTGCCAAAACCTCAAGCTCACCACTACCAAAGACCTTGGCAGTATCATTTACCTGAACCTGTGTCGAGATTTGATTCTTCTGTCCTACTTGCATTTTCCTCTTCCTTCTTCTTTTTCTTATTGATTTTTACCTTTTTTCTCGTTTTCCAAGCCATTTGCGAGAAGAAAATCATCGCTTGGATAGGAACACCGACGATATAAAGTATCCAAAACAGGGAGCTACCGAGCGGTGTGAAATATATAAAGGTTAGAATAATCGCGGTAATTGCTGACCAGGTTAGTACTGAGCCGAGAACGAAATGGACAATCCAGCTGTAATACTGTCTGCCGATGAGCATAACAACGCCGCAGGAAACGGGAAGCGCCCACACAAATGCAATCCAAAACGTAGGAGTTGCATTCAAAACAATGCTAGAAAAGAAACACAGGGTCGCCAAAAACCACGTTGAAGCCGCCGCCACGATGCATGACCAAATGCGATACATCCTGCGGTTTTTCTGTGCCTCATCCTTCTGCGGTGCCGTGCATTCCTCACTCGTTAAATCATTCATTGTAATTCCGTAGAACCCACAAATTTCGTATAATACGTTCAAATCGGGCAACGTGTCGCCCTTTTCCCATCTTGAAATAGCTTTATCCGAGTAGTTTAATTTTTCGGCAAGCTCTGCTTGAGTAATCCCTCTTTCCCTTCTCAGTGCGGAAAGGTTTTGGGACACAATTGACTTAATATCCTTCATTATTCCTCCACGCGCCTCAAAATTTAGCGCGGTACGTGCATATAAATCTTTGCCTATGTAATTTTGCGTAATTTCGCAACTATTCAATATTATAGCGCATATTATAAGAAAAATCAAGTAAAATTTGTACATTCTACAATTTGTGGAGTGCTTTTTCTCACTTTTTTAGAGAGGCGGGCGCAATTATTAGATAAGAAAACATAATATGTCCTTTACTATTTGGGTATAATTTGATAGAATTTCACCGTAAAGTTTGACGACGAAGGGAGGCATACCCTGTCTTGAGCAAAAGAAAGGTTATATTTTTCAGCGACGAATTAAACGATGAGTTTTCGAAGGTCAAAATCGAGCCGCGCGTAATTGACGGTGGCTATAAGTATCTTAGAAATTCATTTCCGCATAAAATCGCGCGTTTCTTTTGGTACAGAATTGTTTTCACGCCTATTGCCGCTTTTTATTCAAGGGTAATCCGTGGGCAAAGGGTTGTAAATTCGCGTCTTTTGAAAAAATTCAAATTCACGGGGTATTTTCTTTACGGCAACCACACCCACGCCTTGGGTGATGCGTTAATGCCACACTTTACAAACTTTCCGAAGCACAATTACGTAATTGT
>JBGVIN010000069.1:0-60028 GCA_045123255.1 Eubacteriales bacterium | reverse complement strand
GAAGCGATGACCTACAACGTTTCCGGCAACTGGCATATGATCGTAAACGGTGTTGACGTTATGGATGCTCCCGAGGCAGTAACTGGCAGCATCACCGTTCCCGCCTACACGGCAGTCGTTTTTGTAAACGACGCATGCCTCGACGGCTAATTGAAACCACACATAAAAATTTGCAGGCACCCGAGGGTGCCTGCCTTCTTTATTGTTGGCATATGCTTTTATGAATACTCTACCCAAAGAACCATTCCGTTCTTTTCAAAAGGAATCTGACGGTTTCCTATTCCAATGTACACACCACTCTTGTCGATTGCCAAACTGATCGGAATTGCATCATAAGTAAAATTAAACAGCTCTACAAATTCTTTAGCTTCACTTGCTTTATTTTTCCAAACAGAAACCACATATTCTCCGCCATCATTCATTCTCGTGCATAGTGCATATAAAGAATCTTCATACACATAAAGATCCACAACAGTCTCATCGTTTGGAAACGAAATGGTAACAAGGTCCTTCATATCTGTAGTTGCATACAAATATTTTACACCTTTTCTTGTTTAATTTAGCAGGTTGAAAGATGGAGTTCACAGGAGCCCAATATCGCTCTGAGAGGGAGTTGAATATAAATTGTCAAGCTATTAAACAAGGTTTGAAAATGGGCTTTGTGGAGCTCCATATAGGTGTCTGGGAGAGAGGGTTTGGCATACAAAAAAATAACCCATACGATTTTGGTCGTATGGGTATTTTGTTAATTATTTTTCCCGGTGAATTGGTATCCAATTGGTATCCGGTATCCATTTTTGAAGAACCTAAAAGTCCGAAAAGCCTTGTAGTATAAGGGTTTTCAGCCTTAGTTATCCGCCAAAGGTTTCATTGTTGGGAACAGGAGTACGTCGCGGATGGATGCGGAGTCGGTGAGGAGCATAACGAGGCGGTCGATACCGAAGCCGAGGCCGCCTGTTGGGGGCATGCCGTATTCGAGGGCGGTTACGTAGTCGTAGTCTACCTCTGCCTTGGAGTCGGGCTCTTCTTTGAGTTTAAGCTCAACCTGGTATTCAAATCTGCCCTTTTGGTCTATCGGGTCGTTTAGCTCGCTAAACGCGTTGCCGTACTCGGTTGCATTGATAAAGTACTCAAATCTTTCGGTAAATGCGGGATTTTCGGGCTTTCTCTTTGCAAGTGGGCTGTTTTCAACAGGGTAATCGTAGATAAACGTTGGTTGAATGAGCTTTTCTTCAACGTATGCGTCAAAGATTTCGATAAGAACTCTGCCCTTTGTTGCGTCGTCTGACACCTCAACGTGGAGCTTCTTTGCGCACTCGCGAGCGTCAGCGTCTGTTGCCCAGTCGTTATAGTCAACGCCTGCATACTTCTTAACGCTTTCTGCCATTGTGAGGCGCTCCCACTTACCAAGGTCGATTTCTGTGCCTTGGTATGTAATTACGGTTGAGCCGCAAACCTTACTTGCTAACATTTTGTACATTTCCTCAACTAGGTCCATCATACCGTAATAGTCGGTGAATGCTTGGTAAAGCTCGATAGAGGTAAACTCGGGGTTATGCTTTGTGTCCATACCCTCGTTTCTGAAAATTCTACCAACCTCGTAAACCTTGTGCATACCGCCAACGATAAGGCGCTTCAAGTAAAGCTCTGTTTCGATACGGAGTGTCATATCAAGGTCGAGTGTGTTATGGTGTGTCTTGAAGGGACGAGCTGACGCGCCGATTTCCATTGGTACAAGAATTGGTGTGTCAACCTCTAAAAATCCCTTGGAGTCAAGGTAATTTCTGATTTCTCTTAAAATTTGTGAGCGCTTGTAGAAGGTATCCTTAACCTCGGGATTAACTATCAAGTCAACGTATCTTTGTCTGTATCTTTGCTCTTGGTTTGTAAGTCCGTGGTATTTTTCAGGAAGTGGACGGAGTGATTTTGCAAGAAGCACCGCACTCTTTGCGTGGATTGAAACCTCGCCTGTTCTCGTTCTGAAAAGAACGCCCTCTACGCCGATAATATCGCCGATGTCCCATTTCTTGAAGCCTGCGTAGTCATCCTCGCCAAGGTCATTCTTTGAAACGTAAAGCTGAACCTTTCCTGCTTCGTCCGCAAGGTGTGCAAATGACGCCTTACCCATAATTCTTCTTGACATCATTCTGCCCGCAACGCGAACAACTATTTCCTCGCCCTCACTAAGTGTTGCTTCCTTTTCCTCGAAAAGTGCAATTGCATCAAGGCTAAGGTGTGTAACGTCGTACTTTGTAATGGTGAATGGGTCCTTATTTTCGTCTTGAAGAGCTTTTAGCTTTTCTCTTCTTATAATCATTTGCTCACTGAGGTCTTCCTCTGTGGCTACATTTTCATTGTTAATTACGTCTGCCATTTTCTTTTCCTTATTTCTTAGTTCTGTCAACGTTAATAATCTTTGCTTCCTTTTCGCCTGCGGGTGTTACGATAGTTACGCTTTCGCCCTTTTTGTGGCTAACGAGAGCCATACCGATAGGAGATAAGTCTGAAATCTTCTTTTCAAGAGGAGCAACCTCGTTTGAGCTGACAATTTGGTAGGTAACCTCACGTCCGTCCTCATACTTAATTGTAACGGTTGAGCCGATGGAAACAACGTTTTTATCAACATTTTCCTCAGAAACAACCTCACCGTTTTTGATAAGGAATTCAAGCTCGGCAATTCTATGCTCTACCTGTGCCTGTTGGTTCTTCGCTTCATCATACTCACTGTTTTCGGAAAGGTCACCAAAGCTTCTTGCTTCCTTCAAAAGCTCCTTTACCTCTTGACGGCGAGTAACCTTCAAAAATTCAAGCTCGTCGATTAATTTTTGAAAGCCTTCTTTTGTATATTTTGTCTTTTGTTCTGCCATTTTTATATACCTACCTTTTGATTAATTATTATTTTTCAGTGCGTCGTGTGCACTCTTTAACTGATTGTCATCCTCATCGGAAATTTCAAAATAGCTTTTGCCGATATTGTTTTCTGAAAGCTCCACGTAAATGCTTGGAGTAATTCCAACGCCGTCAAAGTTTGGCGAGGTTGGACATCTAAACAGGTTCGTCGTGTATTTTAGCGCGCCGCCTGTCGGGAGCGAAAGTATATTTTGCATACAGCCCTTGCCGTACGTTTTTGTGCCAACCACCGTCGCGCCCACTCTATCCATTAAGGTACAGGTGAAAAGCTCAGCGGCTGAGGCTGTGCCTCCGTCAACCAAAACAGCCATAGGAACGTCAATTCCGCCGTCCTGTGAATAATGTGTTTCGACAACGTTATCATCCTTATCCGTAATATAAGCTATAACTCCGTACGGAAGCAGAAAATCAAGCATTTCAATGCACGAGTCAAGCGTGCCGCCGCCGTTTGAGCGCACGTCAAACACAAGTGACGTACAGCCGTCCGCAAGAAGCCCATTTACCGCGTTTTCAAACTGCGCGGGTGTGTTTTGGTTAAAATCCATAATGCGTACTACGCCGACCGTATCATCAAGCGCGTACTTATGATAAAATACCGACTGTGAAATGAAGCTGCGGCGTGTGACGTCAATTTCAACCGCTTCACCGTTTCTTAAAACCTTCAAGCGAACAACCGAGCCGCTTTCGCCCGTGATCATATCCGCCGCTTGGTCATAGCCAACGTCCTTAACGACTGTGCCGTCGATTTCAACTATTATATCGCCGTTTTTTATTCCTGCATCGCTTGCAGGGGAGTCGTCCATAACCGCGAAAATTTTAATTCCGTCACCTTCAAGCGTGGCTTTGATATAAACGCCAATGCCCGAAAGCTCACCCTCAAAGCCGCCAAAAAGCGCGTCAACCTGGTCGGGGGAATAATAAACCCCGTACTTGTCTCCAACGTATGCTATATACGCATTTGCAAGGAAATAAGTAAGGTCCTCATTGTCAACGTCGCCTATATATCCGTTTTGATATAGATAATCAACCATTGCAAGCGTTTTGAAAAGCTCGGGGTTTCGTTTTTCCTTCGGCAATTGACTTTGCAAGGCGTCAATTTGAGTGCTGATTGAGCCGATATTTCTATGTGCGCTTATAAGCGCTGATAGCGAGTTTGCAATTTGCGTGCCCGAAAACGTAATTAAAAACGTAATCAAAACCGTTGCTATTATTGATAAAACAAAGGTTGATAAGTTAACCTTTTTTTGTTGCATATACTCCCTCTTTTCTTAATGTCTATATATGACAAACGGGGAAGAAATTAGAACTTAACAGGCTTAGACGTGAGGTATCTCTTAACCATAAGTGCAACCTTAAAGGTTATCGCGTGGTCGAACTCACGAAGGTCAAGTCCTGTAATCTTCTTTATTTTTTCAAGTCTATATACCAAGGTGTTTCTGTGTACGAAAAGCTTCCTTGACGTTTCCGACACGTTTAAGTTGTTGTCAAAGAACACTTGAATTGTTTGAAGCGTTTCCTTATCAAGCGTTTCAAGTGAGCCGTGCTTGAATACCTCGGTTAAGAACATATCGCAAAGTGTTGTAGGAAGCTGATAGATAAGACGGCCGATGCCGAGGTTTTCGTAACTGATGATTTCCTTTTCGCTTTCAAAAACCTTACCAACCTCAATTGCAATCTGCGATTCCTTGTATGAACGTGCAAGGTCCTTAATATTTTCTACAATTGTACCGATTCCGATACCAACCTTGCAATAAAATTCGGAGCTTACCGTATCGCTGATGTCCTGTGCGAGCTTTTCAACGTCCTTGCTTGTAGCGTCCGGGTCAAGACCCTTTACAATAACGATATCTTGGTCTGTCGTTGATATAACGAAGTCCTTCGTTTTATCAGGGAACATATTTTGAATGAGGTCGAACGGTAAAATATCGCCCTTTGTATAGAAGCGAGCAAGCAAAACAGCTCTTGGCTCGTTTCCGTCAAAATGAAGCTCCTTGCTCTTTGCGTAAATATCGCTTGGCAGGATGTTGTCCATAATGATGTTTTTGATAAATGAGCTTTTGTCGCTCTTTTCATCATAAAAATCCTTAATGTTAGAAAGAGAAATTGCCAAAATAGCCGCATACTTTTCTGCCGCCTTGTCCTCTCCCTCAACAAACACCATAAACTCAGGGCTTGCGCCATTACCTATATGCTGATAGGTATAGCCGTCAACCACTGCTGCTTCGGTTGTGTATGCCATTTCTTCCTTTGCCCTTGCGCGTCCTTCGCCAATAAGTGAATGCTCGCTACAAGCAACAACCGTGCCGTTATCGTTGATAACGCCTATTACGCGGTCAATTGCTGAGTGCATTTGATGGATTATGCCTTGAAACAATCTGTTTGACATATTAGACCTCCGAATAAATTTGTCGATTTTTTCTTTGTGCAAATTTATAGTTTTTTGTGCAATTTGTGCACTTGCATTATTTATATTACACTATTTCATTGTGCTTTTCAATAGTTTTTTGAATATTTTTTTGTGGAAATTGCACATTTTTTCGGCAAAGTTAACAAAAGGACATTTTTAAGAGTTTGGGAAAAATCAACAAGGGAGCAACAAGAAAGAGTGAAAATTTCCATCCTTGCTGCTCCCAAAGCTATTTAATTGTATGCTTCATATATCTCTTATTTCATTTTCAAAACGTCGTTAAATGAAGCAAAGAAATATTTTTCTCCGTCTGTCGGCTTTGCAATTTGCATATAAGCATAATCGGTTACACTGCTTTTAGTCGTGATGACAAATGCGCCCATTGCAATTTCGATTTTTTTCTGCTCGTCTGTAAAGTTAAACATTTTCAAGCTGAAAATATTAAATCCGCTCTTTGTAACGTCTGCGGCAAAAACACCTGTGCGCGGCGCTCCGTTTTCGTCAAAAGCATCGTTATTTTCAACGCTTGCTTTAGTTGTCGCAAAGACACCGTAGTTAACGGTGCTTCCGGTAATCGCTTCGTATTCCGAGATTGCTTCGCTATTTGCCCTGAAGCTTATTGTCATTCCGCCGTTTCCTTCCTCGTCAACGGAATATCCAAGATTCTTAAAGAGTGGGGATAATTTGCCTGCTACGTAGTCGTCGCATCTTGTGCAGCCTACTCTTTTGTAGCCCTCGCTTGTAAAGCCGTTTTCATAGATTGCCAACGATTGGTTATCGTGTCCGAGAGCAGGATTTAATGCGGTATATTCCTCGTCAACATCGGTAAAGCCGTCAAACGAGGTGATAGTTTTGCCGCCACCCTTCCAGCAGGTGATTGACGCCTTTCTGCCTGCGGATTCACAGGTTGATGTTTCAATGATTGTAAATACCGTTTTGCCCTGTGAGTCACCCGTCACGTAAAGCTCCATTCCGTTAGGGAACTGACAGTCAATCATTTTAACGTAGATAGCTCCCGTATTTGAGCTGATTTTATTATGCTCAAAAATAACGTTTTCCAAAACCGCCTCGTGACCCTCTCTTGCGTGGTTATCACGCAAGTAGCTATCTATTTTGACGGAATTAAGTGTCATTCTTGAATTTCTGATATAAGAATCTGCACTCATAGAGAGCCATTCAGTGTCTGAGGTTCCATATATTACGCAACCGTCTATTTCAACAAGGCTTTCAGTTAAATTTTGCCCGAAATTTCTTGTACCGAGCGCCGCATATCTGCTTTTTGGAGCTCTGACGATAGAGCTTGTTGCCTTGATGTTATTTGATATATTAATGCCGGACATATTTGGACAGAAGAATATTGTCCATTCACCTGTGTTGAAATTTCGCATATAGATATCGTTAAGCTCGACGGTGCCGTTAAATACAACAACCAACGGGCCGTTTCCAACGTAGTCAGGATATACTGTGCCCTCGGGGTTTGGGTTAACGATTTGACCGTTTGACACCGTTATTTCTTCGTCGGTCGGCTCGGTATAATTAAGATAGTCAACGTCGGTGTTTCCGTTTAATATAAGGCGCGCGCCGCTTGATTTGACCGCCATACCGTAAGCTGCACCGGCTCCGCCTCCGTTGCCGCTATAAACGATAATATGGTTGCAAAAATTTATTGTTACGGTAATGTCCTTGTCAAGCACGATTGCAGCGCTTGTTGACGGAATAATCATATCACCTGTTAAATTAACGGTGATTTCATCGCCCACGCTTGATTCGTTAATTGATGCTTTGATTTCATCTAAGCTATTAGTGTCGAGTGTCTTTTCTGCCGCGCCAACGCCAATTGCAAAAAGGCCAATAAGTGTTATTGCGAACAAAGCAATTGTCAAAATCTTTCTTTTCATATTCTCCTCCTATTCAAAAAAAGAACTATACAAACTAATTTTAGCACGAACTGTTCTTAAAATCAAGTGCATTATAATAAAAGGGCTGTCTCATTAAAAAGCCTTAAAAATCAAGTGAGTTTAAGCAAAATATAACAAAAAATCAGAAATCCGCTTGGATTTCTGATTTTTCTTTTTAATGAGTGTCCTTTTTTATGGGTGGGCTAGGCAGATTAAGTGCAGAAATCGTCGTTTTCGGCTGAAGTCGTACTGGCGTACGTCGAGGACGAAAACGGCGATAATAAACCACACACGGAGAAAAACGTAGTTTTTCAACCTTATTTTTCAAACAGTTAAGATAAACTAACGTCTGGCTTTTTTGTGGTTTATGCTTGTGCCTTAATGTGTCAGCCCCTAATATATTTACATTTCGGTTTCGTAAGAAATAGCACTCAAAATAAAGGTCGGTGCGGTTTCGCAGCGCAAAATTCTTTTGCCGAGGCTAACGCTTTTTGCGCCCAGCTCGACTATATAGTCCGCTTCCCTTTGGCTAAATCCGCCCTCGGAGCCGATAATAACGGAGATTGATTTTGCACTTGTCCCACTTAGCGCGTCCTTTAAGCTTCTTTCCCTCTCTCGCTCGTTGCAAAAAAGGACGAGATCGCCCTCCATCGCTTTTTCGAGGGCAATTTTGAAATCAAGCGGTGCGCTTACCTCAGGGATAATTCCTCTGCCGCTTTGCTTGGCTGCGCTCTCGGAAATTTTTTGCCATCTTTCACGCTTCTTTTCGCCATCCCTTTGGTCAAGCTTGACAATGCAAAACTCAGAGCGGAAGGGGACCACCCTGTAAACGCCGCATTCAACCGATTTTTGAATAATGGTTTCCATCTTGTCGCCCTTTGGGAGTGCTTGGTAGAGTGTGATTTTAATGCTCGGCTCACTCTCTGCCTGCTTGCTTTCTATAACGTGGCAAACAACCTCTTTTTCCAAAAATTCAACAAGCTCGCAAAGGTAAACCGTGCCGCCCTTGTCGCACGCCTCTATCGTTTCACCTACCGCCATTCTGAGCGAGCGTGAAATATGGTGTGCATCGTCACCGTAAAGCGTTATTACCGTTTTGCCTTCATTTATATTTATATTGCTTTCGTCTATAAAAAATCGTGGCATAATTTCCTTCCTTTGGCGTTACTGTATATGCAATGCTTTGCATTGATTCCATGCGTACGCTCTGCGTACAATTCCATACACAACTTCGTTGTGATTCCATACAACGCTACGCGTTGATGCAATATCATTGAAGCTTCAATGATATTGCACACCAGCCGTTTTCGTGGATTTCCTCGACTACTGTAAAGCTGTTTTCGTTGATAGATTTATATACGTCGTCGCATCTTTCGTCAATAATACCCGAAATTACAAGTGTTGTGTCCTTGTGCATATACTTACCGATATCGGGGAGCATTCTTATAATAATATCTGCAACGATATTTGCAGCTATTACGTCGTACTTTTGCTCCTTTACGCCCTTTAAGAGGTCGGAAACCTCGCACTCGATATTGGTAACGTCGTTGTCCTTTACGTTTTCGCGTGCCACTCTAACCGCAACGGGGTCAATATCGTAGGCGTAGCATTTTTTCGCACCTAATTTTGAGGCGCAGATTGCCAAAATGCCGCTTCCCGTGCCGACGTCAAGCATAACGGTAGTGTCGGTTACGTACTTTTCAAGGAGTGTTGCGCAAAGGCGTGTCGTTTCGTGCGTGCCCGTGCCAAATGCCATACCGGGGTCCATTTTTACGATAATTTCATTATCAAGTGCGTCGTATTTTTCCCACATAGGAACAACGACTAATTTTTCTCCGATTTTAATAGGCTTATAGTATTGCTTCCACGAGTCTGCCCAATCCTCCTCGCAAAGAGAGATAAGCTCGATTTCGTGATTAATTCCAAGCGCACCTAAGCGCTCCTTTATGTATGCAACGTGGTCGGTTACAGGCTTGTCCGCGCTGACGTATGCAGAAACGGCAACAACCGTTTTATCTGCGTTTAATACGCTTTCGTCGATGAGGTCGCCGTATACACCGTCTAAAATTCTGTCCTCAAGGTCGGAATAGTCCTCGATTTGCAAGCCGTTTGAAATCATACTCATAACGGCAATAATTGAGTCCTTGTTTTCAACAGCGGAGCTAACCTTAATTTGTATCCAGCTTGTATTTTCCATATTTGTATCCTTAAAAATTACTTCTTAAATTTTTTGAAAAAGCCGTTTTTCTTGGCAAAGTTTTTCTCACCGCAGCTCTTTGCAAATTGCTCCATTATCTTCTTTTGCTCGCTGTTAAGGTTCTTTGGTGTTTCAACGGTCACCTTAACGTAAAGGTTGCCCTTGCCCTTGGAATTTACCATTTGAATTCCCTTGCCCTTAACTGTAAACACAGTGCCTGTTTGTGTGCCCTCGGGAATTTCAACTTCACATTCGCCATCAAGCGTTGGAATTTTAATAGTTGCACCGAGTGCTGCCTCGTAGAAGGTGATAGGAACGTCACAGTAAAGGTCGTAGCCGTCACGCTCGAACACGGAGTGAGGACGAACGGTAACCTGAATTATAAGGTCGCCCGGATATCCGCCGTTTTTGCCCTCGTGTCCCTGACCGCGCAAAACAACTCTTTGTCCGTCGTCAATACCCGCAGGAATTGAAACGGAAAGCTTCTTTGTAATTCTGACAAGACCCTTGCCGCGGCAGTTTTTGCAGGGCTCCTTTATAATTTTGCCCGTGCCGCCACAGTCAGGGCATGCGCGTGTTGACTGTGTCATACCGAATATTGTTCTTTGCTGAACGGTAACCGTTCCGCGTCCGCCGCAACGCGAGCATTTTTCCGCTGACGTACCCTTTTGTGCGCCTGTGCCTGAGCATTCGTCACATTTTTGAATTTTAGGGAAGGAAATTTCCTCCTTACAGCCAAATGCCGCCTCCTCAAAGGAAATAGACACTCTGACTACGATATCGTCGCCGTCCTGCGGTGCGTTTGCACGGTTTGCCGCTCTTGCTCCGCCACCGAAGATTGAGGAGAAAATATCGTTCATATCAAATCCACCGAAGTCACCGAAGCCGCCACCGTATGAGCCACCGCCGCCCTGCTCGAACGCCGCGTGACCGAACTGGTCATACTTTGCCTTCTTTTCCTCGTCGGAAAGAACGGCGTACGCCTCGTTAACCTCCTTGAATTTTACCTCCGCCTCGGCGTTTCCCGGGTTCATATCGGGGTGATATTTTTTCGCCATTGAGCGGTATGCTTTTTTAATTTCGTCCTGGCTTGCACCCTTCGATACACCCAGGATTTCGTAATAATCCTGCTTGTCTGCCATTAGTTTACCTCCAGTAAACAATTATATCCGCATAGCGGAATAAATCGTGATTCTCACGATGATTTCATTATAAAGCCGTACAGGGCTGGCAAAATTGCCAGCCCGTAGGCCATTATTTGTCTGTTTTGTCCTCGAAATCAGCACCGTAGAAGTTGCCATTTTCGTCAGCACCCTGTGCGCCCTGTGCGCCCTGTGCGCCTTGTGCTTCCTGTGCCTGCTTATAAAGCTTTTCGCTTATTGCATAGAAGGACTTTTCAAGTGCTTCGGTGTCTGCCTTGATAGCCTCTGTGTTGTTACCCTTTACGGTTTCCTTAAGCTTATCAATAGCGGCGTTAACCTCTGCCTTTTCGCTATCTGTTACCTTGTCGCCAAGGTCGCTCAGTGTCTTTTCGCTTTGGAAAATCATATGCTCAGCGCGGTTCTTAACCTCAACCGCCTCTTTTGCCTTTTTGTCCTCCTCAGCAAATTTCTCTGCTTCCTTAACCGCACGGTCAATATCCTCGTTGCTCATATTCGTTGATGAGGTAATTGTGATGTGCTGCTCCTTGCCTGTGCCCTTATCCTTTGCGCTAACGTTTACAATACCGTTTGCGTCAATATCGAAGGTAACCTCAATTTGCGGAATTCCGCGTGGTGCGGGAGCTATGCCGTCAAGTGAGAAAAGACCGAGTGTTTTGTTACCCGATGCCATTTCACGCTCACCTTGTAAAACGTGAATTTGAACGGACGTTTGGCTATCTGCCGCTGTTGAGAAGATTTGGCTCTTCTTTACAGGAATTGTTGTATTTCTTTCGATAATCTTTGTGCAAACGCCGCCGAGTGTCTCGATACCGAGTGAAAGCGGTGTTACGTCGAGCAAGAGAAGGTCCTTAACGTCGCCGCCGAGAACGCCGCCTTGAATTGCCGCACCCATAGCTACGCACTCGTCAGGGTTGATGCCCTTGAATGGTTCCTTGCCGATGAACTTTTTAAGAGCCTCTTGAACGGCAGGAATTCTTGTAGAACCACCAACGAGGAGCACCTTGTCAATTTCGCTTGCTTTAAGTCCTGCATCGTTAAGCGCTTGCTTTGTTGGGAGCATTGTTGCCTCAACGAGTGAAGCTGTAAGCTCGTCAAACTTAGCGCGTGTAAGGTTAGCATCAAAGTGCTTAGGACCTGTTGCGTCTGCTGTGATGAATGGAAGGTTGATGTTTGAGGTTGTAACGCCTGAAAGCTCAATCTTTGCCTTTTCAGCCGCCTCCTTAAGTCTTTGGTGAGCCATATTGTCAAGGCGAAGGTCAATGCCGTACTCTGCCTTGAATTGGTCTGCAATCCAGTCAATAATTTTCTTGTCGAAGTCATCACCGCCAAGACGGTTGTTACCTGCTGTGGCAAGAACCTCGAATACTCCGTCGGAGATTTCAAGGATTGAAACGTCGAACGTACCGCCGCCAAGGTCGAATACCATAATCTTTTGGTTTTCTTCCTTATCCATACCGAATGCAAGGGCAGCTGCTGTTGGCTCGTTGATAATTCTCTTTACCTCAAGGCCTGCAATCTTACCTGCGTCCTTCGTTGCCTGTCTTTGCGCGTCGCTGAAATAAGCAGGAACTGTGATAACCGCTTCAGTTACAGTTGTGCCGAGATATGCCTCTGCATCTGCCTTCAATTTTTGAAGAATCATTGCGGAAATCTCTTGAGGAGTGTATGATTTTGAATCAATTGTTACCTTGTGGTTTGAGCCCATTTCTCTCTTAATTGAGCTTACTGTTTTGTCAGGGTTTGTAATTGCTTGACGCTTTGCAACCTGACCAACAAGACGTTCACCCGTCTTTGTGAATGCAACGACTGACGGTGTTGTTCTTGCTCCCTCCGGATTTGGTATTACTACTGCCTCGCCACCTTCAAATACTGCAACGCAGGAGTTTGTTGTACCTAAGTCTATTCCTATAATCTTTCCCATTTTCTTTTTCCTCCATATGAGTTAATATTTTTTCGCGTATTGCTTTTTGCAATGTGCGTTTTTAACTTGTTTAATTGTGTTTCCTTGTCTTTATTTGCGAAAGGGAGAACCCCTCCCCTACATTATTCCGTACCCTTTGGGATCCTTCGGCTCGCTCAGGATGACGCTCTCTGTCAGTTTGCAACCTTAACCATGGCGTATCTTATAACTCTTTCGCCATAGGTGTAGCCCTTTTGGAACACCTCGACAATTTCGCCCTCGCCAAGATTTTCGTCATCAATATGCATTACCGCATTGTGCAAATTCGGGTCAAAGACCTTTGCCTCAATTTCACAAACGCCCATTTTTTCAAGTGCAGTGTGAACTGATTGAACGATAAGCTCAAGTCCCTTTTTGTCGTTTTCATCTGCCGCAAATTCAAGCGCTCTTTCAATGTTGTCAACAACGGGGATAATTCCCTTTACCGCATCTACGTAAGCCTCTTGATATACAATTTCGCGTTCCTTTGCGGTGCGCTTTCTGAAATTGTCGTACTCTGCAAGGGCTCTTAAATATCTGTCGCTTGCCTCTGCCTTTTCACTTTCAAGCCCCTTGATTATTTCATTCAAGCTTGCAATCTCCGCATCCTTCGGGTCAAGCTCGACTGCCTCAGCCTCTTGGCTTTCGATTTCTGCATTTTGTTCGTTTTTTTCGGTTTTCTTCATTATAATTCTTCATCCTCTTCGTTTTTTGCACTCGGCAATGAGCCAATGTCGGAAAGGTGGTTAATTTCCTCCGACAGCTGGTCGATGGTTGCAAGCACCTTTGAGTAGTCCATACGGCAAGGTCCTATTATGCCTATGGCGCCTATCGTTTTGCCGTTCAACTTCAAATTCTTATAAATAAGAGTTGAATCATCCATTATTTTAACCATATTTTCCGAGCCGATAAAAATTTTTGTGTCGTCATCGCTTTGGTCAATGGTGCTAACGGCTCTTATAATATCTTCCTTATTTTCAATAGTAGATATCATTTTTTGAAGCTTTTCAATATTTTTGTACTCGGGGTATTCGAGCAGGCGGTTAACGCCCTCGAACTTAATTTCGCTTCCAAGCTCATTCATCGTTTCGTAAATGCTCTTTACAGTAACCGAAACAAGCTCCTCTGCAAGCTCGGCGTTAAGTCCTATAAGCTCGCTAAGCTGCGTTGTCATCGACATCATAAGATGGATGTTAATTCCGTCAACGTAAACGCCCGAAAGATTTTCGTTAAGCACCCTTGAAAGTGCGGAAATTTCATCTGGACTGACACTGAAATTAACGTTTACTCTTTTCGTCTTAACCGCCTCTGTGCCCTGTGCTATCATAACAATGAGGTAGGACCTTGTGTCAAGGTAAACCGCCTCGTATTTTTTAATTGCTATACTTGACGGACGTGGGCGAAGCGAAAGCGCTGTGTAGTTAGTCATAGCGGATGCAACCTTGGTTGCGTTGTCGAGAATTTTGTCAATCTCCGACATTTTAACAGAGAGCATCTTTTTAAGCTCCCTTGCCTCACTTGTTTTGGCATCGTATTGCGAAACGAGCGTGTCAACATAAAATCTGTATCCAAGCTCCGACGGAATTCTGCCTGCTGAGGTATGTGGCTTATCAAGATAGCCAAGCTCCTCAAGCTCCGCCATTTCGTTACGAATTGTTGCAGAGGAATAAGGAATTCTGCCCTCTTGCATAAGGTATTTAGAGCCGACAGGCTCACCAAGCTTGATGTGTGCCTCAACAATTGCGCGAAGAATTAGCTTTTTTCTGTCGCTTAACGCTTGATTTTCAAAGCTCATTTTTCCTTTCCCTCCCTGTTTTTGACATTTAGCACTCTTTTAGCCTAAGTGCTAAACTCTATGAATAATATATCATCTATTATTCCATTTGTCAAGCATTTTTTATAATTTTTTTGAAATTTTCAAAAGTTTTTTAGCAATCACTTGCCCAAAGTGCTTAAAACGTGTTTTTTCGACATTTTTTCTTCCTATATATATATTAGAAGCTCCTATTTACGGGCATTCTTGTCTTTGCGTGTAAAAAAAGCACTCTCGCTTGGAGAGTGCTTTTTATGATAATTTTATTATTCTACTACAACGTAAACAGGGTTCTCGCTAACTGTAACCTTAACTGTGTTGTTTGTGATTTCAAGGTTAGTTTGAACACCGTCGATGTCGGCATTCTTATAGTCACATTCTGTGAGTGTTGCCTTGCTACCGTTAATTGTAAGAACGTAGTCCTCAACTACTGTACCGTTTGAGGTTGGGCACCAGAGTGCATAGCCAACCTGACCGCGACCGTCAGCAAACTCGTAAATCCATACGTCCTCGTTGCCTGAGTCGATTTCCTTAACGAACGTCATATCTGTGAGTGTGTTAAGAAGTGTGTACATATAGTAGTATCCGGCTTTAGCCTCGTTCTTGCTCTCTAAGCTAAGATCTCCGCCCTCCGGAACCTCTACCTTAACGTCATTGTCAAGACGGAAGTATTCCTTTGTAACTTCCTCTGCGCCGCTGTCGTTAACAGTAACCGTTTCAACCTCGTAAACCTCGAACTCATCTAAAACAGGTCTCTTTCCTTCATCATCTACTGCGCCCTTAAGTGTAGCATAGTAAATTCTGTGACGTGTTTCAGGTGTTCTTGCATAGTTCCAAATACCGCAAGTACCGTAGTGACCGATAGCACCAACGTCGTCACTTGCTGCGTCCTCGCACATGTACATCGTTGCCTTATCAACGCCGCAGGATGCGAGCAAGAGATAAGCACGGATGAGCCACATACCTTGAACCTCACGGCCGCGCATTACAAGCTCGTACTCGGAGATTTCACCGTCGCCGTTTAAGTCCTCAGTGTTATATGCGTGTGAGGATGTCTTAGTTTCATATGATTGGTTTGTATCCCAACCGAACTCTGTGAGCCATACCTCAACGTCAGGATAATACTTATCTCTGAAGCGAATAAGCTCTGACATAGCGTCAACGAGTCCGAATTCCTCAGGGCTAACGCCAACGAGGATTGATTGGTCGTTCATAAAGAATTGCTTTACGAAATAGTTGTGAACGTTGAATGCGTCCATAGCGATAGAGCCGTCTGTTCTGTTAGCTCTCATCCAATATACCATTGATGTGATATATCTGTCACCGATACCTGCAAGACCTGCCATTGCAAGCTTGATATCGGGGTCAGCTGTCTTACCGCCGAATGGGTAGGTAAAGCTGTTTGGATTAAACACGTTTGAAAGAATTGTTCTTTGGTGTCCGTCGTATGCAGCGGATGTAAGAGCTGCAAGCTGGTAAGGTGTAGCACCTGCTGCGTCCTCACCGTTAGGCTCGTTACCAAGCTCTACCCACTGAATGTAGCCACGGCCAACCTCGCAGTTGTCGGGTGTTGCGTCGGAGTGAACAAGAATGTTTTCTACCAAGTATCCCATCTTACTGCTTCCGTAACGTGCAGCGTATTGGTATATAAGGTCTGCGTATGCAGCCCATGTTGATGGGAGATATTTTTCTTCCCAAGAAGCAATTTGGGTTGAAAGCTTGTTTTCAAATTCGTCGTAAAGACGTGATGGAGCAGATTGCTCGTTCCACTGTAAGCAAGGGATAACCAAAAGACCAGCCTCTGAATATACCTTATACGCCTCGTCAAAGTTACCAACAACGGTGTTACCGAACTTAGCAGCCTTGCCGGGGAATGAGCCGAGTGAGTATGACCAACCAACGTTGTGGTACTCACGAACTACGTATGAGCAGGAAAGCTGTTCAATTGTACAGTTACCGCCACCGCCTGCAACGAAGCCGCATTGACCCATAATTTCCTTAATTGTAGGAAGCTTGTGAGTCGGCTCCTTGATCATCATATCCTCATCCTCGCCCACAGCATAGCCGTAAACAAGAACCTCAGTCGGAGCTTGACCGTCTATAAAATCAATTTGAACGTATCTTGCTTCAATGCCAATCTCAACTGCTTGATATGCGTACTTTGTAAGCTCCTCAGCCTTGTATGTCTTTTCAAAATCCCAATCCTCAGGGGTATTGAAGTTAGCTGCCTTCTTTGAAGCACGAACGGTTACGTCATATGTTGTTCCGCCGTAGAAAAGCATAACGGTATCAACGTAGTGAACGTATTCAAGGTCGATGATAGGAGTAAGGTGAGTGCCGAAGCGCTCGTCTGTCTTATCCTTAACCCAGTTCGGGAAAACGTGACCCTTTTCAAACCAGAACTGCTCAACTCTTGACACAGGAGTGATGTCGCCGTAGTCACCGTTTAATGGGTCACCAACGCCAATCTGCTCGTCAATAAGCTGGTTCAAGTAACGGTTAGTTTCACCGTTTGAAAGTGTTTGCGGCTTGCTTGGGTCGAGCACGACGATTTCAATACCGCCTGCACGAACCTGTGCATAATCGCTAACGTATTGATCGTTTTCAGCCTTAACTGTGATGTGCGCCTTGTTTTCCTTACCTACTGAAAGATTTTCAATAGTAAAGGTCTTTATCGCACAGTCACCTGTAACGGTAACGTCTGCAATAGTAGCGTTTTCATAGTTTTTGTCTGTGATTTCCTTGTTTGAGTATCTTACCTCGTATTTGTTTGCTTCGCCAACAAGATTGAATTTAACAGTAACGCTGTTTTCGCCAATCTCTGCTATTCTGAGGTAATTTACAACTGGAGCTGAATTTGATTCAAGAACAGACGCACCGCCTGTCGGTTTTTGCAAATCATCTCCGTCATTCTCATTGTTGCCACCGCTTGTATCGGTGTTTCCTGAGTCGGTTGAGCCACTTGTATCGTTTCCGTTGATTGCACAAGCAGCAACTATTGGTAATACTAAGCATATTGCAAGAATAATAAGCATTACCGAAAGCCATTTTTTCTTCATTTTTCTTCCTCCGAAAAATATGTACTGTAAACAAATCTATTTATATAGAATTTTATACATATTAATAATACTATAAAATGAAGTCTTTGTCAAGCAAGTTTATACTTATTTAACAAAAATTTTTTAAGATGGCTCACCTTTCTGTGCAATTTTATACAAAAGCGACAAAAACGCCTTTTCTTTCACCCGACTAAGCGTTTGTTTTTTGTGCATTTTGTTACATTTGCAATTTTTATGCATTTATTCCGCGTTCATTTTTTAGATAAAATTTGATGTTTCGGCGCGTTTTTTGTCATTCGCTTGGCGGTGCTTCTCCATTCGGCGGTGCTTCTCAGCTTGGCGGTGCTTCTCCGTTTGGCGGTGCTTCTCCGTTTGGCGGTGCTTCTCCGTTCGGCGGTGCTTCTCCGTTCGGCGGTGCTTCTCCGTTCGGCGGTGCTTCTCCGTTCGGCGGTGCTTCTCCGCTTGGCGGTGCTTCTCCGTTTGGCGGTGCTTCTCCGTTTGGCGGTGCTTCTCCGTTCGGCGGTGCTTCTCCTTCACTTGGCAAAACGAAGCCGGGCGGCGAATAAAGCGAGTCGAAGCAATCTATTTGGTATCTCGTGTCGTATCTAACCCCGTCGATGTGAATAACGCGCAAGGAAGCATATTCGTAGCTCGACAGGGGTCTGTCCAAGGCGTCGTTTGAGTTGGCGCAAATATAAATTTCATTTTCCTCGATTTTCGTAATAACGAGAGTGTGATAAAACCGCCCCTCATCATTTTGAAGCTGAATTAAATCACCTATTTGCGCTTCTTTGAGCATAACCTCTCTGCCAAACGGTCCCACGCCCTCGTTGGTTACCATGAAATTGTAGAAAAAATCGACACCCGTCCACGATGCACTCCGTCTTGCAAGTGAAAGATAGTACCAGCCGTAAACGTCGTTAAAGTTCATCACGCAGCTGCCCGCCAAGACACATTGAGATGCAAAATTCGTACAGTTTCCGCCTATTCCCTCAAAGGTATAATAAAGCGGATTTCTGACAAGAGCGAAGCGGCGGGCGTACAAAACCGCATTTTCCCTTAAATATTCCTTTTCAAGTATCATATAAATCCCTCCCTTAAAATACATTTTATGTAGAAGCAGAGAAAAGTTGACTAAGGCAGGGCGCGGCAAGGAAGAATTTTTCAGATACGCCGCAAAAACTGGTCTTAAAGAAAAAAGGAGGGGAAATTGTGAATTTTTGGTCAAAATTAGACACTCCCCTTGACTTTTTTGCATTTTTACTCGTTTTGTGCGTAACCTTTGTAAACGGATTTACCGACGCGCCAAACTCCATACATTCGTCGGTAAGGGTTGGCGGCTTGTCGGTTTTCGGCGCGTCGCTGATTAGCGGATTTTTTAATTTTCTTGGCGTTTTTGTTTCATCCCTGCTCTTTTTCTCCGTTGGAAAAAGCGTTTGTGAGCTTGCAAGCGCAAACGGTGGCAGCGGCAGCCTTATGGTTTGTGCCTGCCTAATTACAGTAACTCTCGTGGGGGCGCTTGCATGGGTATTCAAAATGCCGTCAAGTGAGAGCCACGCGCTCCTTTTTTCACTAATGGGTGCAAGGCTTTGCTTGGGTGAAGCAAAGGAAAAATACCTACTGAGCTTATTTTATATCGTATTTTCTATATGTGCTTCATCATTTCTTTCCTATCTTTTATCACGTTTTTTCGTCAAAAAAATCTCACCGCACTTAAAAATCAAGCGCATCTTACTCACTCTTAGCTGCTCTGTGCTGTCGTTTATGCACGGCGCACAGGACGGACAAAAGCTTTTGGCAATTTTGTTAGTCGTTTTAGGTGTCGGGGCGAGTGGGAAGACAAAGCCACCGCTGATTTTAATCATTCTTATCGGTGCAGTTATGTGCATTTCAACCTTACTAAGCGGAAAAAGAATTCTTTCATCAATGGACGAATTAAGTGAAAACACAGACACATCAAGCGTGTTTTTTGCCGATTTTGCCGTTTTCTCTTCTCTTGCCGTCTCTTCTGTCTTTGGTTTTCCCGTCAGCACGTCAAACATAAAAAGTGCCTCGGTTTACGCAACCGAGCAATCTCCGAAAATAAAAAGCAAAAGGGCGATAATAAAGATTTTTCTAACCTCTATTATCACCCTGCCTATTTCATTTGTGCTTGGCTTTATAATTTGCAAGCTCTTAATCCTACTCACCTAACGCTCAATTTTCAAGAGCTGAAAGATTTGCCAAAAACGCATCCCACACTCCGCCGCTCGGAAGCGAAATGAACGTTAGCTCTCTGCCGTTTGGATGTGTGAATGATAGCTTGAAGCAATGAAGTGCGATTTTATCGTTGTCCTTCGCCCCGTATTTGCCGTCACCGTACAAAGCGTTACCGCGCGAGGAAAGCTGTACTCTTATTTGGTGGGTTCTGCCCGTGTGGAGAAGAATTTTTGCAAGTGAAAGCTCCTTTTCCTTGTATTTTTCCTCACCCTGTGTCCAAATATGAAGCCTTGCTTCCTTTGTGCCGCTTCTCTTTTTATCTACCGCAAAGGACTTGTTTTTCATTTTGTCGTGGTATAAATTGTCAATTAGCTCTACGTTGTTTGGCGTTTTTCCGTGGCAGACGGCTAAATACTCCTTGTGCATTTTTCCGTTTGATATTTCGCTTGATAAAAACGCGGCACTTTCCTTCGTTTTTGCGTAAACCATCAAGCCCGTTGTTTGAGTATCAAGGCGATGCACGCAAAAAGCCTTACTCCCCGTTTCCTTTTCAATGAGCGAAATCATATTCTCGCCGTTTGACTCCTGAGAGGACACGCCGTAGATTTTTTCCACAACTACTATTTCATTGTCTTCGTAGTAAATTTTCACGCTTCATGCCTCCATTCAGATTTTTCCAACAAGTATATTCTAACACAAAAGGGTTGATTTCTCAACCCTTTTTACTATTATAATTTGACGCTTCTTTTGAGAATGTGTTTATGCCTTAATGCGTCATCATCCGTTTTATTTCACTTCGATTATAGAAGCATCCCACATATTAGGTGCTTCGTAGCCAAGGAAGTTAACAACTGTTGCGGCAACATTGGAAAGACCATACGAGCCGTCTTGCTTTACTGTGTACTTATCGCTATAGAAGTTATCGTAAACGATGAACGGAACAGGATTTAAGGTGTGGCTTGTCTTTGCCTTATATGAGCCGTCCTTGCCTGCCTTTGGCTGACCCTTCTTGTCAACCTCGTACATTTCGTCTGCGTTACCGTGGTCAGCAGTGATAAGAGCAACGCCCCCAAGCTTATCTACAACGTCAAGAAGTCTCTTCAATTGAAGGTCAAGTGCTTCCATTGAGCAACGTGTTGCCAAAATGTTACCTGTGTGGCCTACCATATCGCCGTTCGGGAAGTTAACGCGAAGTGACTTATACTTTCCGCTTTCGAGGCAAGAGATAAGCTCGTCGGTAATTTCAGCGCACTTCATCCAAGGTCTTTGCTCGAATGGAACAACGTCAGATGGAATTTCAATGTAGGTTTCAAGGTCGTTATCAAACTTGCCGCTCTTGTTTCCGTTCCAGAAATAAGTTACGTGACCGTACTTCTGTGTTTCGGAGATTGCAAGCTGGCTAACGCCTGTATTTGCAAGATATTCACCCATTGTGTTGGTGATTTCCGGTGGGTTAACGAGGTAATTTGACGGAATGTGAAGGTCGCCGTCGTATTCGAGCATACCTGCGTAAACTACGCTTGGGTAACGAACGCGGTCAAACTTATCAAATTCCTTATCGTCGAACGATTTTGAAATTTCAATAGCACGATCGCCACGGAAGTTATAGAAAATTACGCTATCGCCATCCTCAATAGTACCAACAGGCACGCCGTCCTTCGCAATAACGAACGGTGGGAGGTCTTGGTCGATAACCTTGTATTCCTCGCGGTAGGTTTCAACCGCCTTCTTAGCACAGCAGAACTGTCTGCCCTCGCCAAGCACGTGAGTTTTCCAGCCGAGCTCAACCATTTTCCAGTTAGCCTCGTATCTGTCCATTGTGATAACCATACGTCCGCCGCCTGATGCGATCATAACGTCGAACTCGTTTGTGCGAAGCTCTGAAAGGAAATCCTCGAACGGTAAAATATAGTCAAGTGCGCTTGTTTCTCCAACGTCACGTCCGTCGATAAGAATGTGAAGGCGAACGCGAGAAACGTTTTCTTCCTTAGCGCGTACAATCATAGCCTTCAAGTGGTCGATATGTGAGTGAACGTTACCGTCTGAGAAAAGACCGATAAAGTGAAGTGTGCCGCTATTATCCTTAACGTTCTTAACAATATTCTGCCAAGTTGCGGATGCAAACATTTTACCGTTTTCAATTGACTCGGAAACGAGCTTAGCACCCTGTGCAAAAACCTGACCTGAGCCGAGTGCGTTATGTCCAACCTCGGAGTTACCCATATCGTCGTCAGTAGGCAAGCCAACTGCTGTACCGTGTGCCTTGAGCGCTACGGTTTTATATTTTTCCATAATCATATCAAGTGTAGGTGTGTACGCCTGCTTAACTGCGTTACCAACGGTATCGGGAGCGATACCAACGCCGTCCATTACTATTGTAAGAACAGGACCCTCAACACCTATTGGATTTTGGAGCTTATTAAGAATCTTTGCCATAATAATTCCTCACTTTTCTTTATTAAATATTTTATCCTATATAGTATATACTATAATTGTGAATAAATCTTGAACAGATGTAAAATAGTTGACATTTTTATAAAGTAATGGTAAAATATTTCTTGATGTGACTACAATTTATAATTACTAACAGGAGGGTTTATGAGCATAAGAGAGGATGCGGTAAACGCAATACGCGAGCTTTGCGAGGTAGCAAAATTAAAGGCGGGAGATATTTTGGTTATCGGCTGCTCAACGAGCGAGGTTGTCGGAGAGAAAATAGGCACGAGCGGAAGTGAAAACGTAGCGGAGGAGATTTACGACGCTATAACCTACGTGCTTGTACCAAAGAAAATTTACCCTGCGTTTCAATGCTGCGAGCATCTTAATCGCGCCATAGTTATAGAAAGAGAATGTATGCCCTCGTACTGCGAGGAGGTTAACGTAGTTCCGCAAAGAAAGGCGGGCGGCTCACTTGCCACGTTTGCTTACTCCTGCTTTAGCGACCCTGTTGTCGTTGAGGAAATCAAGGCGGATGCAGGAATTGATATCGGCTCAACGCTAATCGGTATGCACCTAAAAAAGGTTGCCGTGCCCGTGCGTCTTTCAGTTTCAAAAATCGGCGAGGCTAACATCACCTGTGCGCGCACACGTCCAAAATTCATCGGTGGCGTTCGTGCGGTTTACAACGAAAATTTACTCTGATTTAACACAAATTAGATAACTGTTTCAGACACGTTTCAGGCAAAACAGCCGACCACGTGTCTGTTTTTTGCATTTTCATATATTTTCTGCCACACTCATTTCCAAGATTTTATTGCAAAAATCCCTGTGCCGAAGCACAGGGATTTTTTATTTTATATGTGAATCGTTAGGCAAATTATCTACCTCTCATTGACTCGTAAACCTCTTCGTCAGTCTTATAGCCGCCCTTCTTCTTTGACTTCTTCTTAATTACGAAGTTTCTGAAGATGATGTCTAGCACGAAGAGAATGAGCGCAATCGCGATAAGCGGAATATCAATATTATAATCCTCAGTTACCGTCTTGTCCTCGCCCTCTTCCTTTCTGAACATTTCGTCAAGGTTGTAGTCATTGCCGTTAACGAGTCCGTCAAGCTTACTTGTTACAAGGCCCTCCATAAGGTCACGGCCTGCATCTGAGCCACCTCTTAGAATATCGTATTCCTCAAGGGTTTTACCTACAACCGCCAAGGCAGTCGTATCGCGAAGCGGGTCATCACCGTGTACTGCATACTCAATCGGTGAATACGCCTTATTTCCTGCACTGTTGTAGCCAACCTGAGCCTTGTAAAGGTCAAGAACTATAACGTAGGTTTCTTCAATTGAGCCTGTAGGGATTGTCACTTGATACTTGCAGTTTGCAAGTGGTGTTGCGTGGAACGTGCCGTAAGCAACCCAAATTTTCTTAGTTTGGTCAAACTTGTAAACCGATGCGCGGATAACCTCTTCGTAGGAAATGCCGTCAACCGCTTGGTTTCTCGTTCCCAAATCAACAGGAGTCATAACCGTCATATCGATGCGCTTGTCATCTCTTGTAACGGTGTAGTCAAGACCCGTTGAGTCAACACGCTTGTAAATTGGCGAGAGCAAAATGTTGGAAACAAGACGAACGTTTTCAATTCCGTCAGTATCGTCGAACATTTCACCCGTCCAGTCAACGTTACCAAGGTCGGTCATCAAAGCACATACCTTACCAAGACCGTACTCCCATTCTGCATAAAGCGGACGGAGGTTGTCAACGTAGATAACTCTTTCTGCGCCATCCTTAATAGTTGTTCCGTAGTAGCCGTGAATTTCATCGTACTCTCTTACGCCCTCGTGAACGATGGAGTTAAGTGAGTCACGCATTGGTAAAACAGTAATATCCGTGTTAAGGAGCTTACCTTGAATGCTTTCTGCAATCTCAGTGAGGTCCTCTTCAAGGTCGGTGGCGTTGTTAACAAGGAAGATTTTACCCTTACCTGCTGCGGAAATCTTTTCAAGCTCGGCAATAGCTGTTGCCTCACTCTTGTTGATACCGATAGCAATTGTTGACGTTACCGTACCGCCCTTTGCCATACGCTCAACGATACCCTCATAGCCTGAGCCCTTATCGTTTGGCGCACCGTCTGACATAAATACTACTTGCTTAATTTCAATGCTTGTAATGTTGGAGGCTCTACCGAGCATCGCGCTCGCCTCCTGAACAGCCCATTTATAGGACGTACCGTAGCTCTTGATGTAATCGCTCGTTGCCTTGTCCTCACCGCCGCGCTTATATTCGCCGGTAGGAAGCTGGTATCTTGGCTCTTCACCCTCAATATAGAGGTAGGTTTTTCCGTCCTTTTGAACGTGCTTATCCTTTGGATTGATTCTGTAATCACTATCCTTGCCTGTCTTTGTGTCGATATAGTGTGCATAGTAGTAATGCTCCATCTCGTAGCCCATTTTTTCACAAATGGTTTCACGGTTGGTTTCGTCACCTATCGGCTGAATTTCAAGCGCAACGTGATAGTCCTGGTCAAATACAACTACACCGATGTAGTCCTCGGGTGCAAAGTTGGATTCCATAATAACCTTCTTTGCGCTCTCAAGAACTATTTGATATCTTGTCTTTTCGCCCATTTTTTCCTTCATTGAGGATGAAAGGTCAATAACAAGAACCATAGCAACGGTTTCCTTTTCCTCATCAACCTTAAGCTCAACAGGTAAAATGTCGTTGATTGGTGAGTCAATGAAGCCCTCGTTATCGTAGTCATAAATGTTATTACCGCTTGTAAAGAGCAAGCCACGGCCGTTTTCTTGAACGTAACGCTTAATGTTGCTTGCAATGGTCATAGGAGAAACTCCCATTTCCGAGCCTGTACCCAAGCGCGTGAAATCAACGTTCATAAGAACTATTTCATCGTAAACGAGCATCTTTTCAAGTGTATCGGGGAATGCGCTTGGTGCACAGGTATCAACTGTGTACTTTGAACGCATATCCTCTAAAATGTTGTTAGCTTCAATCTGCTCAAGCTGTGTGCTGTCACCGTAAACAACAAGGATTTGTCCCTGTGTTTCAAATGTGTACCAGGATGAGAAGATGTTGTTGAGCGGAAGTGTATCGTTTTTAGTGGTAATATCAACGGAGATAGCTTGAACGCCCGTTTTTGATACCGCCTCTTGACCCTTAAGCTCATTGTTTGTTTCATAATCATCGTCGCTTACCGTATATCTTCTTGGAGTAAACTTAACGATGTGTGTGCTTTGTCCCTTAGGAATTACAACGCCGCTAACCTCGGTAAGCGGAACGCCTGCAACGTCCTTTAAGATAATTGTTGCGTCGGTAACGTGGTAGATGCTGTTTACTACAACCTGTGCCTCAACCTCTTCGCCGAGCTTAACAACACCGTTTGTATCAAGAGAAATTACTTGAATTTCCTTGTAAGCGGCATCCTCGTTTTCGCTATTTACGAAATCGAAATATGCACAGTCAAGCGTAATGCTATCGCCTGCGAGCGCAGCAGCTGCGGAATATGAGTTACCGTTTGTTTCTCTACCGTCGGAAAGAAGAATTACCTTTTTGGTGTATTCCTTATACATTTCGGCAGAAAGTGCGTTTTGCGCCTTTTCAATAGCAAGCTTGATGTTTGTGTCTTTTCTTGGTGCTTCGTCCTCGCCCTTAACGTAATCGTTTAGGAAGTTTTCCGTTTCGTAGTCAAGTGCGCCCGGGAGCAACACGTCCTTGCCCTCGCTATTTTTGATAACGCCGTTTCCTTCAGCACCGCCGAAAACAACAAGACCGAACGTTGTTTCTGTTTTGTACTTTTTGTCAGATGCTTTTGCCGCTGACATAACCTCGTGCATATAGTCGTTCATTTCGTCCTTGGTAGGTGCGCTACTGTCTGACATATCAACGAGGAACATAACAACCTTACCCTGTGATTCAGTGTAGCTTTCCGTATAGGAAACACCTGCAACAACTAAGGAAAGGATTAAAATAAGTGCCATGTGAATAACAAAAGGAATTAAGTGTCTTGATGACGCTCTACGCTTTTTGTTAAGACGCAAAAATGGAATAATACCGATAATAAGTGCGGGAATTGTGATTAAAAGCACCCATGGACGAAGTGGCCAGTTAAGCGTGCCCGCGAATAAAAGGGATAAATTAATACTCATCTCTGTAATATACCCCCCATTCAACTATCAATAATGCGATAAGAACCAAAACTACAATCCAAAGAATTGGACGTCCGTTTCTGTCTATTTGAGCCTCTTCACCAGGTGTTGGTGCAGAAAGACGCGGACCTCTTGCCGAAATATCACTCTCGGAAAGCGGAACGTACGTGCTGACAGCAAACGTATCAGGCTCTTCCTTGATTTCAACGGGCTCTCCATCCTCGTCAAATACAATCTCAGGCGTATAGTTTACAACAATGCTGTAAATGCCGAGCTTGTCAAGGATAACGTCAGGGAGAAGCAAGGTTGTGCCGTCCCATCTGTTTACCTCTTTGCCGAGTGAGGTTGGATCCTCTGCCTCCTCCTCGAAGGACTTGTAGTAATATGTAATGCTTTCTGCGCCTGCAGGAGCGTTAAACTGAAGCTTATCACCTATTGTAGGTGTGCGCTCCGGCAACGTTTCAGGCATTGAGTATTCCACCATGTTCTTAAGAAGAACCGGGAAGTCCGCAATAAATGCAGGAAGCGAGGAGTTTGTAAAGTCAAACGTTGTAACGATGGTTCTCGTTGTACCAACAGTACCGACAAGCATTACAGGTGTTTTAACCGTAACGTATTTATCAGCGATTTTTATATCGTACGAGCAGCTGTAAACCTCTTCAAAATACTCAGGAATTGTGTACTTAACCTCACCCGTCTTATCGTTAACCTCACCGATGATGGTGTACTTGCTAAGCGCAGCGGGGATAGCCTTTTCAACGCCGTCAATTGTAAATCTGATCGGCTCGTCGAAGTTTACGTTCTTTGTGATAAGCTGTGCATTTGGCTTGAGTGCAATTGAGGATTTTGCGAACATAAAGCCGTCCGCCTTTCCTGCCTCAGCCGCATCCTTAACAACGTCAGTAATTGCAATATTCGTTCCAACAGGACTGCTTGGCGCATTTATGAACCAAACCGCACCGTCCTTAGGCATCGAAACAGGCATAACTCCTTCATATATATATAAGTCGTAGCCGTGCATCGGTGCATCTTTGATTTGTGAAGCGTGGAAAATGTCAGAGGTGTTGATAACGAAGCCGCTTGAACCCATACTTCTTTGAAGTGTGGTTTGGTAAACGTAATCTATTCCGCCGTTTGACATCTTTACAGCGTTACTTACATAAAGAATTCTGATATCGATGCCTTCAACTGCGTTTAGGTACGCCTTGTTATCATCGCTGATAACGTCAGTTGACGTGTTAATTTCAACCTCTGCTTTTGAATATGACTTGATGCTCTTAATCTTAATAGCATCAGAGTTGTCTGTTGATCTTGGGCTGAACACAAACTCCTTAGTTTCGCTCTTACCCATTGTAACCTTCTTTGTTGCAACAATACCGCCGTCAACGTTTAAGGAAATAGCAAATTCTGCCTCCTTGCCCTCGTTGATAAGCGTTACCCTATACTCATAACCTGCCGCAAGGTTTGTATCCGTGAAGGAAATAATACCTGCGTTCCAGTCGTTTTCAGGGTCAGCACAGTTAATTACCTGAACTGTGTCGTTGTCGTCATAAAGACGGTCTGTGTATAAATAAATTTTTGCTTCCTTATTTAAGTTAACTGCATTTTGTGCCATATCAAGCGCCGCGTTAATATCGGTGTTTGTGTTTGTGCATCTGTCAGTCAGCTTTTTATCAATTGCTAAAATAACCTCGTCCTTGTCGTAAAGATAAGGAGTTGTTTCCTCGATTTGAAGCTCCTCGTTCCACTTCTTACCCTCTGTAATTACCTCAGGCACGTCTGATGCAAGAATAATTACCATACCGGAGTTAGGACCAACGTTCTTCGCCTCTGCCTTAAGCTTTTCAAGCGCAATTTCGTAACGTGTTTTGTCTCCGTTTTGCGCCTTCATGCTCGCGGATGCATCGACAACCACTATCGATGCCTGAGACTTATTAGGCTCGGTCTTGATATCCATAAGAGCAAGAGTAGCCGCTACTACTACAAGGATTTGCATAATAAGCAAGAGTGACATAAGGAAATTGATTGGAATACGACGCTTAACGTACTTTAAGCTTCGTTGCCAAATATATGTACTGGAGACTGTCTTAGGCACATATTTTGATTTGATAATATATATCAAAACAATAATCGGCACTGCAACTAATCCCAGCAGACCTAACCATGTACCTACGCTCATTTGATAATCTCCGTTTCGTATCCTTTTCCAAAAATAACCTTCTCAATAGGCTCGTCGCTTGATACTGTGAAGAACGTTACGTCTCTTGAAGCACAGAAGTTGATAAGCTCTTGTTCAAACTCGTCAAGCGCCTTTTGATAAGCTTTTACCATTTTCTTTGTCATGATCATTCTCATATTTCTGCCGTCGCCGATATCAACCGCCTCAGAGTCAAGCATTTGAATTCTGCCGTCAAGGTCGGGATAAAGCTCGTCGGGAGAGAGAACCTGTATCATTAAGATTTCCCTACGCTGGTACATAAGAAAATCTATGGCTTTTTTCCAGTTTGAGTCTGTCAAAAAGTCTGAAATAATTATTGTAAGACCATCGTCGTATCCGGGGGATTCCATATTTACTATTGATTTTTCGAGGTCTGTTTCACCGTCAAAATCAGTCGTTTCAAGCTTTTGAGCCGCACGATAGAAGGAATCCTTGTTACCAACTGTAAAGCCGATATTCTCAGCCTTATCACCCTTAAGAAGCTCGAAGGAAACTCTGTCCATCGCCGCTACTGAAAGGTACCCGAATGCTGCCGCTATTTTAAGTGCCGCTTCCGCCTTTTCAGGGTTTCCGCAAGCCATTGAAGCTGAGCAGTCAATCATAATATGATTGTGCATTTGTCTTTCATCTGTAAATAATTTAATGAAGTATTTTTCGGTTCTTGCAAATACGTTCCAGTCGATTCTTCTGATATCATCGCCTGCGGTGTATTCACGGAAATCCGCAAACTCTACAGTATTACCGTATGAGCGGGCTTTTCTGGAGCCTCCAAAGAAGCCCGTCATAGCAGTTTTTAAGACAAGTGCGGCGGCATCGAGACGGTCGAGAAAGTCACCGTCTAATATTCTACGTTTCATTTTTACCGCCTAATTATATTATTTTTTTGCTGGCTTAGCCGCAGGAGCTGCAGCAGGCTTCTTTGTTGCGAGAGTGTTAACCTCTGCACCCTTACCTGCACTGTTCAAGTCTCTGATAAGTGAAAGAACTACGTCGTCAGCGTTCATCTTAGATGTAACTGCCTCGAAGCCGAGCTTAATTCTGTGACGGAGAACAGGAACTGCAAGTGCGTTGATGTCGTCGTATGAAACGTTATATCTGCCTCTGATAAGAGCGCGAACCTTAGCTGCTGTGATAAGAGCCTGAGCAGCACGAGGAGATGCGCCGAGACGGATGTATCTCTTTGTTGTTGCGGTTGCAACCTCACTGTCGGGATGAGTTGAAGCAACCAATACCATTGCGTAATCAAGAACCTCTTTAGCTACAGGAATTGTCTTAGCAACAGATCTCATACGGAGAAGCTCTTCGCCGTTACAAGCAGCCTGTGCTGTTTCATCCATAGTCTTTTGTGTCATTGTTACGATTTGTCCAAGCTCTTCAGCAGAAGGGTTGGGAACTATAATCTTGAACATGAAACGGTCCATCTGAGCCTCAGGAAGTGGGTATGTACCGTCTTGTTCAATTGGGTTCTGTGTAGCAAGAACGAAGAATGGCTCGTTAAGCTTGCGGCTTTCGCCCATTACTGTAACCTTGTGCTCCTGCATCGCCTCAAGAAGAGCCGCCTGTGTCTTAGGAGTAGCACGGTTAATTTCGTCGGCAAGCACGATGTTACTAAAGATTGGACCCTTTTGGAATTCAAACTTTGAGTTGCCGTTTTCGTCTCTTGTGATGATGTTTGTACCTGTTACGTCGGCAGGCATCAAGTCAGGTGTAAACTGAATTCTTGAGAATGGAAGGTCGAATACTTGACCGAGTGATCTAACAAGACGTGTCTTACCAAGACCCGGCGCACCCTCGAGAAGCACGTTACCGCCTGCGATAATTGCAATAATTGTATATTGAACAACCTCTGTTTGACCGATGATATCCTTCTTAACCTCGCGGAAAATTCTTTCGCACTTTTCAGCGAAAAGCTTTAATTCCTCAGCCGCCTTAGGATCAATTGCAGGTGCTGCCTTTGGTGCAGGTACTGCTGCAGGAGCTGCCGCTACAGGTGCAGCTGATTCAGCTGCTTGTGTTGTTTTTGTATCTTTTGTTTCAATAGTTCCCATAATTCTTCTCCGTAAACTTTAATTTGATTTCGTTGTGTTTTTTATTGTAAAGAGCGATTGGCTAATTTTTATTATTAGCCGTTGCCCTTCAATGACTGGAAGTAGTTTTCGATAGCTTGACGCTCTTCGTCAGTTAAATCTCTGCCGAACTGCTTGTCGTACTCGCCATCAAATGCGCCGCTTTGGATAAGCTCCTCAAGAGTTGTGCTTCCCATACCCGGGATAAACGCATCTGTATCCTTTTTCTCTTCGCCGCTACCGCCTGTAGATGTGTTTTCATCCTTTGGTGGAGTTTGCTCCTCGGAGTCGCCGTCGCCATCAGGATTTTCCTCGTCAGGCTTTTGCTCGCCCTCACCCTGTTGACCCTGTTGTTGGTCATCAGTCGGTTGGTCGCTATTTTCGCCCTCTTCTGGCTTTTCATTCTCACTTGGACCCTGTTGTTGGTCTTGGTTTGGCTTTTGACCCGAGATTGCGTTTTGTGCATCGTCGAGCTTATCTTGAATGTCTTGGTTTGTTTGACCCATGTTTTCAAGCTTGCCCATTGCGTTTTCAAACTTTTGCTCTGCGTTATCAAGAGCGTCCTTAGCAGTACCTACTGCCTCCTCGTCCTTGTTTTCGCCTGCTTGATCCTTTGCTTGCTCAAATGAGTTTGCAAGGTCGTTCCAAATGTCCTTCGCTTCGCCGTCAGGCATGCTGTCTGCCATGTCCTTGAAGTCCTCAGTCATTTCGCCGAGAACCTTGTCAAGAGCTTCGCCCTTAAGCCATTCGCCGTTTTCGTTTTTGAGCTGATTTTCAAGCTTGTCGAATGCTTCTTGAAGTGAATCCTTTGCATCCTCCATAGCGCTTTGGTCATTCTTTTGAGCTGCGTTGTTTGCGTCTTGGATTGATTGATTGATGTCGTTCATAGCGTCCTGAATGTCGCTATTTTCGCCCTCTTGCTGCTCGCCGTCTTGATTTTCGCTGTCCTCTTGCTCGCCGCCCTCGTTTTTATCACTTGGCTTGAACTCGTCTGCCTTGTTGTTCATATCGTCCTTAATCATTTGGTCGATTTGCTCCTTGGCATCGTTGATTTCGGAGTTGATATCTGACTTGTCAGCGTTGTTATCAAGCATATCCTCAACCTTGTTTTCAAGGTTTTCAAGAACCTTGTCAATGTTGTTTTGTGTGTCCTTGCTGATATCGGAGTTGTCAACCTTATCCTTGATATCGTCGATTGCGTCCTTGAATTCCTTCTCCGCGCTACCGATGATTTCCTCTCTTAATTCGCCAACGTCTTCCTTAATTTCTTCCTTTGTATCAAGCTTTTCGCTTGAGTTGGACATATTTTCCTGAACCTTATCGAAAGCATCCTTGATTTCCTCTTCGGTGCTTGTTTCGTTCTTTTCAGCATTGTCCGTTGCGTTCTTGAGGTCGTCTACAAACTCTTCCATTGAATCCTTCATTTCGGAGTCGGGAGTTGTTGTAACTGCGTTATGGATTGCGTCTGCAACCTTGTCAGCGTTTTCTTGCTTTTCTTCGTCTGTTAAGTTTTTGTCCTCGTTTGTTTCAGGATCCTTACCGTTGATAAGGTCCTCGAGGTCCTTGAGTGCTTCGTCGATCTTGTCCTGAGCGTCTTGCTTTTCCTGCTCGGTTTCAGCCTTGTTCATATCCTCGATTGCTTCGCCGATTTTTTCAAGAGCCTCGCCCATTTCCTTTTCGGTTTCGTCTTCGCTTTCCTTGAGCTCATTGTTCTTCAAGTTTTCAGCGATTTGCTCGTTTGATTCCTTTTCTTGCTCGATTTCTTCCTTAAGGTCATTTTCGAAATCTCTTAATTCGTCCTCAACCGCGTCCTTCTTTTCCTCTTCGGTCATGTTTTCGTCCTTGAGGATTTCGTCGATTTCTTCCTTAACCTTATCAAGCTCCTCTTGCATTTCGTTCTTGTCTTCCTCGGTCATATCGGATTCTTTGATTTCTTCTTCCATTTCCTCAAATTTATCCTCAACCTTGTTTTCAAGCTCACCGATAACCTCATCCTGATAGTCTTCAAGCTTTTCCTTGATTTGGTCTACGGTTTCCTGCAAGTCCTTAATGTCCTCAACTGCCTCGATAATATTCTTTGTGGATTCAGCAAAGCCGTCCTCGATAACCTTAAGAATTGTGGATTCTGACATTGTTGGGCTGTTCTCTGCTTGCTCCATCTCTGTCAAGTTGTCGCAGAAGCCGAGAAGCGCAACCTTAAGTGCGTGCATATCTTGAGGTACTGATGCAACCTCAATTGCTGTGTTGATAGCTGTCTTTAACTGTGCATATGTGATTCTGGATCTGTTAAGCTTTGACTTTAAGTTTTCCATAGCGGCAGTAACTGCGTCCTTGCCCTTTTGGATTTCCAAGGTGTTCTTTTCAGCTGATCTTACAGCGTTGAAAAGCTCCTCGATAGCACAGCCAAGCTCGTTTGTGATTGAATTTTCCTTGAGTGCCTCGATAAGGCTGATAATCTTTTGCTCTTCCTCTTCTACAACCTGCTCAAAGTCTTTGATTGCATCTTGGATAGCTTCGTTTTCCTGTTCTGTGGAAAGGTCCTCTTGCTCAAGCTTTTGGTCAAGCTCATCCTTTACCTCTTCAAGCTCTTCTCTCTTATCCTCTGTGATAGGAGCCTCTTGAATAATCTTGTCAATTTCCTCAAGAATTTCTTCCTTTGTTTGTTCACTGCTGCTTGAATCGTTATTTTCTTCGATTTCTTCTCTCTTAATATCAATAGCATGTGAAACGAGTGGAATTGTTGTAAATACGATCAATACAGCAAGCAAAAGTGCAACTGCTGAAAGTATTTTTTCAACGGGGAATTTAACGGTAACCGCTTCGAGATTGAACTCGTTCAATTTCTTTTGTGCGTCCTGTCTTTGCATTTGAGCGATGAGTGATGTGTCCTCTTGGTACTCCATCATGGTAACAACACGCTCTTCAAGGCCGAGTGAGTCAACCTTTCTTGCAATTTGCTTATTTCCCTTTTTGTAGGATACGAGGTACATAGCCACACCTGAGATAATTCCTACGATAAGTCCGGCTGCTAAAGAAGCCGCCACGTTAACTGCGCCTATTACGATATCAACCCATCCAGGGATGTCTTGGTACATCCAGAAGGTGAACGCAGCCTTAACGCCAACGCCCGTGCCTCCGAGTGCCAAAGCACAGATGAGTGTTGCCACGAGACCTGCGAGCAAGCCAACAGCTATTGCTCTGATAACAGCCTCAAGCACTATCTTTTTCTTATAGGGCTTTAATAAATTTTGAAGATTCATAAATACCTCCTATAGTATTTTACTATATAATTATATCACGCACATCTGTTTTTTGCAATAAAAATAAATCCAAAAGCAACTTTTCGCGTTTTTTCGGCGTTATGCACAAAATTTGATTTCCGCGACAAGTTTCAAAACTTGATTTTTTATCACTTTTTGCCAAATTTCACGTGCGTTTTTGAAATTTTGGCATTCTTTTTCGGGTTTTGCAACCGTAATATGCCCCTGTGAACCCGTTTTCATTGGTTAATTCACTTGGGCATACCACGGTTACTCCCTCGTCGAATGATATGCATTTTTCTTATGCACGTCGGACAACGATTTGAGCCTCACCCAAAGCAGACGGGCAAGCTCGCATTTTAGCCGTTCGGCTCTTAAAACCACTCCTTTTCATCAAATTTAGTTTACGGATTAGAACTATTTAGCGCATCCCCGAAGAGTGCGATAAAAGCATTTTAATCGGCAAGATGGGGTCTTGCGATGTGGCATATTTTGCCACTGACAGTCTATCACATTATAAATAAAAAATGTTGCCAAATTCCAAAGTTTCAGTTTCGTCTCATAAACTTTTCGTAGACATTTCACATAACTTTCACACAAGGCGTTTTCGTTCAGATATTTTCCACTTTACGAATCTGATTTTTTTCGCAAGCAACGCGTTTTTTCACAGTCCAAAAATGCTTCAAAATGCCACCTTTTCGGTTGCTTATTTAGTTTAATTAGGAATATTTTTTCATTTTTCGGGCAAGAATTTAACCAAGTGAGGTGCTTATGAAATACTATCGAATTTTAGAAGAATGCTTTGAAATTGAAGACAAGCTAATAAGCTGGCGGCGCAAGCTCCACGCCATGCCTGAAGTGCGCTTTGAAACGGAAAAAACAAAAGAATTTATCGCACGCGAGCTGAAAAAGATGGGGTTAAGCCCTCGGCTATCTGGCGGCGGTGTCGTTTGCGAAATACACGGAGGCGACGAAAAGAAATTTTCTTCCTTCAACTATATAGACGAAAAAGAAAGCCCGGAGGTTACGGACGAGGGAAAGACTTCACCAAAAAATCGCAGGTGCGTGCTACTCCGCGCGGACATTGACGCACTACCGATTCGTGAGGAAACGGAATTAAGCTACCGTTCGAAAAATGGCAATATGCACGCGTGCGGTCATGATATGCACACAGCTTCGCTTTTGGGTGCGGCGCACATTTTAAGCCAAAGCCGAGATAGATTTTGCGGCACTGTAAAGCTCGCCTTCCAAAGCGCGGAGGAGATACTGTGCGGAGCGCAGAAAATGGTAGATGCGGGCGTGCTTGAAAATCCCACGGTGGACGCTTGCTTTGCTTTACACATTGTGTTGGGAACAGAGTACGAAACAGGGACGCTGATATTGCCAAGCAGCGAAATGAGCGCACCGTATGCGGATTTTTTCAAAATTGAGGTTAACGGCAAGGGTGGGCACGGTGCAACTCCGTCGGAAAGCAAAAACGCCGCAATTTGCGGAGCGTCTATTGCGTTGAAAAGCGAGAGCCTGTCAAAAGCCAACCCCGAAGGCTTCACGGTTAGCATTTGTCAAATATCAAGCGGAAGCGCACCGAACGTTATCCCCGAAAGATGCGAAATCTTCGGCACGACGAGGGCAATTTCAAAGGATGCAAGGCGAACCGCGTTCAAAGAATTGAACGCAATTTGCAACCAAACATCACAAATGCACGGATGCAACACAAATTTGGAAATAACAAGCTCCACAGAAGCATTGTTTTGCGACGAAGAATTAGCAAAAAGTGCCGAGGAGTGTCTGAAATCACTATATTCAAACTCAAAAATCACACACAAAGCAAGCGTTATACTTGCACCGAAATCAAAAATAAAATCAAGCACTCCAAGCGAGGATTTTGCGGTTTTTGCCAAGCACGCGCCCTCACTTCTAATAGGTCTTTGCACGGGAAAGCCAAGCGAGGGCTTTTCATACCCACTGCACAATCCAAAAGCTATATTCGACGAGCGCGCGCTCCCCTTCGGCGCCGCCACCTTGACCGCCCTCGCCCTTCACTTTTTAAGCGATAGCTAAAACCAAACCGTCACCTTAAAACAACAACCGCACCCCACACCAAAGATACCAACCGCACCGTCCGCGCCAAGCAACTCAACCGCTCCGCCTTTATTGCCCCGCCAGCTCAAATTCAACCACACACCAAACAAAAACACAGGGTTTTTATCGACCCTGTGTCTGTTTTTATCTGTTTTTATACATTTTTTCGTAGTAATTTTGGTACTCACCGGAGATTATAGTTTCCCACCACTCTCTGTTATCAAGATACCACTTTATCGTTTTGTCAATGCCGTCAGCAAATTTAGTTTCAGGAAGCCAACCAAGCTCTCTGTGGATTTTCGTTGGGTCAATAGCATAACGCATATCGTGACCCTTTCTGTCCGCAACGTAGGTTATTAAATCCTCGCTTTTTCCAAGCTTTTTACAAATTAGCTTAACGATATCAATGTTAGCCATTTCGTTGTGGCCGCCCACGTTGTAAACCTCGCCGACTCTGCCATTGTGAATAATCAAATCAATCGCCTTGCAATGATCCTCAACGTATAACCAGTCGCGTACATTTTCGCCTTTTCCGTACACAGGTAAAGGCTTTTCGTTAAACGCATTAGCAATCATAAGCGGAATGAGCTTCTCGGGAAAGTGATATGGACCATAGTTGTTTGAGCATCTTGAAATGGTCACAGGCAAGCCGTAGGTTCTGTGGTAAGCAAGCACCAAAAGGTCTGCCGCCGCCTTCGACGCGCTATACGGACTGCTCGTATGTATCGGAGTTTCCTCGGTGAAGAACAAGTCGGGTCTGTCAAGAGGCAAATCTCCGTAAACCTCATCTGTTGATACCTGGTGATATCGGTCTATGCCGTATTTACGGCACGCGTCCATCAAAACCTGTGTTCCGAGAATATTTGTTTTAAGAAACACCTCGGGATTGTCAATCGAACGGTCAACGTGGCTCTCCGCCGCAAAGTTTACAACGATATTCGGCTTTTCATCCTCAAATATTTTATATATCGCCTCTCTGTCGCAAATGTCAGTCTTGTAAAACTTGAAATTGGGATAGTCAAGCGCATCCTCAAGCGTCGAAAGATTGCCCGCATACGTCAAGCAGTCAACGCACACTATTCTGTAATCCCCGTGCTTTTCCAGCATGTGATATATAAAGTTCGAGCCAATAAATCCCGCACCGCCTGTTACGATAATTGTCATACTATTTACCTTCCTTCGCAAGTGAAATCAAGTACTGTCCATACTCGGTCATTTTTAGCTTTTCGCCCAAAGCGAGAAGCTGCTCAGTTGAAATAAATCCGCGACGCCACGCAATCTCCTCAATACAGGACACATAGAAGCCCTGACGGTCTTGAACAGTTTTTACAAACTCCGATGCCTTGAGCATGCCCTCAGGTGTACCCGTATCAAGCCAAGCCATACCTCTACCAAGAAGCGCAACGTTTAATTCGCCCATTTCAAGGTATGCATTATTTACCGCAGTTATTTCTATTTCACCACGAGCTGACGGCTTTACGTTTTTTGCAATCTCAACTACTCTATTGTCATAGAAATAAAGACCAGGCACCGCATAGTTTGATTTAGGATTTTGCGGTTTTTCCTCAATTGAAATAACCTTATGATTCTTGTCAAATTCTACAACACCAAACGCGCGTGGATCTTTCACCGGATAACCAAAAATGGTCGCCCCTGTGTCGTTTTTCATTGCTTCATTCAAAATCCTTGTTAGGTTTGGACCATAGAAAACGTTATCTCCGAGAATAAGACAAACGCTATCGTTTCCTATATGCTCTTCTCCAAGGATAAACGCATCCGCGAGACCGCGCGGTGTTTCTTGAACCTTATAGGAGAGCTTGATTCCTATCTCCTCGCCCGTGCCAAGTAGCTTTTCATAAACAGGAGTATCCTCAGGAGTTGAAATCACTAAAATATCATTAATTCCCGCAAGTAAAAGTATTGACAACGGATAGTGAATAAGCGGCTTATCGTAAATCGGTAAAAGCTGCTTAGATACCGCTTTTGTCATAGGGTAAAGTCGCGTTCCCTTTCCGCCTGCTAAAATAATACCTTTCATATATGCTCCTTATTAATTAAGAATAATATCACAAATTTTATCAACCGTTTCCTCTGTTAATTCAGCAAAAAGCGGCAAGGTTAATATGTTCTCTGCTATATGCTTTGCAATTGGCGTTTTTTCTTCGCCGGCCGTTTCAAGCTCCTTATAGCAATCAAAGCCGTTTATAAGCGGATAGAAATATTTTCTTGCTATAATATCATTTTCCTTTAGCTTTTCAAATATTTCATCGCGCGTATATTTGTATCCGTTGAATAAAACAGGGAAATACGCATAGTTTTCGTCAATGTTTTCCTGTTTTGGACAAAGAACAATTCCGTCAATGCTCGAAAGTCTTTCACGGTATCTCTTTACAGCTTGTCCGCGCTTTTCAATTTCCCCATCAATATGGCGAAGATTGCAAATACCCATGGCGGCCTGAAATTCATTCATCTTAGCATTGCCCGCCACATAAATTCCTTGTTCCGGAGTGTGCAAACCGAAATTTTTCATATCGTTTAGCTTATCGCAAAGTAATCCGTCATTATATGTAACCGCTCCCCCCTCAATGGTATTAAATACCTTTGTAGCATGAAAACTAAACATGGAAGCGTCGCCAAAACTAGCGGATGACACTCCTTTGTATTTTACACCAAACGCATGCGCAGCATCGTAAATCACCTTCAAATTATGTTTTCGGGCAATTTTTTCGATTTCTTCAACATCGCACATATTTCCATATACGTGCACAGGCACAATTGCAACTGTTTTGTCGGTTATAAGTGATTCTATTTTCGACACATCTATCGTATAGTCAACGGAGTTTATGTCGCAAAAAACAGGAATTAGTCCATTTCTTGCAATTGCATGCGTGGTTGAAGCAAACGTGAACGGAGTTGTAATAACCTCACCGCCAAATGGAAAACCCATAGCGGAAATAGCAATTTCAAGTGCTAAATGTCCGTTTGTGAAAAGGCTTATATTAGGCACACCTAAATACTCCTTCAGTTCAAGCTCAAGTTGCTTATGCTTTGCGCCGTTGTTTGTGAGCCAACGCGTTTCCCAAAGTTCTTTAATTTCCTCGCAATACTCCTCGTAAGAAGGCATCGACGAGCGTGTTACGTTTATCATATTATCCTCTTTATTATGCCTTCAATCCGTAAATTAACGGAACAAGTGCAATTATTGTTATGTATGAAATCGCATCGAATATTAATGAATATTTTGCATAGTCCTTAAACTTATATCCAACGCACATCGACATTCCAAGTGTAGAGCTCGCAAGTGGACAGCTCAATGCTACTCCTGATGCAAGCGTTATTCCAAGCGCGAACGCGTATGTGTTTAAGCCCAAGCCCGGAGCTATTGCAATAACTATTGGCAAAACTACCAATATAGCTGTCGAATTCGACATGAATTCGCTACTCACTTGAATTAATAAAACCAATATGCAGAAAAGAATAAACGGACTGAGTTTATCGCCAATCAAATAGCTAAATCCTTTAGCTATAAGATCCGTACCCCCAGCAGCTTCCAATGCTTTAGCAAGACCAAGGCATCCGCCAAGTCTACCAACTATGTTCCAGTTGACCGCGGTTATCGCCTTTTTTTGAGTTATGCATCCTGTAATTATGCAAAGTAATGCCGCTGTTGTGCTTGTAACGGCAAGCGGAACCCACTCGGTAATGTAAAACAATACTGTCAAAGAGAAAATAACGGCAATTATTATTTTTTTAGCCTTTCCTTTTTGGGGGTGATCTTGCGGAATCGAATATTCAACGTCGCTACTTTCATCTTCCTTTTCCCAAATCCTTTTTGCAAGCTTTCTGCCTATTGTGAGGCAATATACAAGTCCTAAAAGAATAAGCACGCCGCCTACCAATGTGAAATCAAATGTTTTAAAGGTTCTAAGACCTGCCTCCTCTAAAAGTCCTTGTGCGGTCATTTGCTGTGTGGAGCCGACAAGCGTAGATGCACCACCGATTACACAACCAAATGCTATCGGCATAATTAAATTTTTGGCGCGAATGTTTTGATTGGAGGCAGACAATCCCATAATTATAGGAATGAATATGGCAAGAACCGCAGAGTTGGTTAAGAATGCAGACATAGCTGAAGAAACCAAATATGTGCCTATAATTAGCTTTGTCTCCGATCCCTTGGATATCTTTACAATCCAAGCACCTATCGTTGCGGCCAAGCCAGTCTCCGAAATAGCTGCACCGATCACCATTACTCCTATTGTCAAGATCACCGTACTTGAAGCAAATTGTCCAAACGCTGTTTTGAAATCACAAACGCCGAACAAAACCATCGCCACGCATCCAAGTATAGCAGTTGTTGCCATTGGAAGTCTGTCCCATATAAAAATTCCAATGCAAACTATAAAAATTATTAAACTTAATATATCAAGTGGCATATTTTCCTCCCAGTTAATGAATTTGTTCGACTTTTAATTCTCCGTACAACAAATTATTGCCATTTTCATCAAGGACGTTTAAAACATTTTGAACCTTTTCAATTATTTTCTTCAGTTCGTCCAAATTCTCACCGATGATATCAAATTCGCCAAATCTTTGATTAACATCTCTCGTAAATCCGACCGTTTCCCCCACATTGTGGCGCAAAGTATACCCTGTCACCTGCGGCATATTAGCTATTTCCTCTAATCCTTCTATTTTTGATATATATCCACTTTTCATAGGCGGGAACAAAGTAATTACGTTTTTCCCTTTCAAAAGTGCAAGTTGATGATTCAATTCACCATAATCGTCTTTCATTTTTCCGGTAAATGCAAAGCAAACCATCATTTTCATTATGTCGATGTTCCAAATCTTTTCAAACATCGTATCGTATTCACTTCCTGGAAATCTAAAACCGGGGTCATAGAATCGAACTGTTTCCCCATCGACAAATCCCTGCATAAACACCGGACCATTCTTGATTTTCAGGTCACAAAGCATCTTCAGAACCTTAGATTCAACCTTTTCCGTATACATATCAGTATAATAAGAAGGAGAAATTGTTCCTATTCCTACCTTTTCAAGTCCTAACTCTAAGTCTCCTAAGTATCTATCTGAAGTTTTCGTCATATAGGCAACCCCATCCTTGAAAATATATGTCATAGTAAAATCATTATTATTACCCATATATTTTTCAATAATGGCTTTTTTATTATCAGATTCCGCTTCTGCCAAAGTAATTGCTTTTTCTGTCTCATTCAAACTATAACACACAGTTTGTCCTCGCGATCCTCGGCTGTGCGCAGGCTTAATTAAAACGGGAAATTCTGCCTCGCTTAAATTTTCCATGCAGTAGGTAGGAATGATATCCACTCCATTTTTAACGCAGAGCTCTTTGAAAGCATCCTTGTCGGTCAACGTATAAACCTGTTCCCACGTATCTATGTAACAAGGCAGACCTAACCTATGGCAAATCTCATAATACGGTCTTTGGCATGGATCAAGATGGGTACTGAGCACAGCATCGACATTTTCTTCCTTACACATCTTAACCATTCCGTCAATATCATTTATATCAATTATATAGCTTTTATCAGCTATTTTCTTTGCAGGCGACTCTGTTAAGTAGTCTGTAACTATAGTATAAATTCCCATTTCCTTTGCAGCTTTAACCAACTTGCAATGCAAATTAGCTCCGCCTAAAATTAAAAGTTTTTTTCCATTAAAATCCATAAACAAACCCTTCTCTCTTTTTCAATAGTTCTTAAAACTCCTTGATTTCCAATTCAAATACGTGTATATTTTCAACCATTTTACTATTCAACCATTTCACAAGCTCCGTTACCAATTATGTTCGCTCGTATGACTGCATTATTCTTCTTCCAAAAAGAAGAAATGAGTATCGCCTTTTCCAAGTGCTTTTCGTCAATAAAAACCTGATCTATCTCATAAAAAGCATCACCGGAAAAGATGAACCTACCTATTCCAAAGCAACTCATGATTGATTTCATAGAATAATTGCATATTTAACCATGCTTTCTTTTTAAGACTTTTTTTATGATAGAAACAAACTTAATTTTAACGAACCTAAATCCTTTTAATCTAAATATTGCAGACAGCGCAATATAAATCACAACACCTGCAAAAACTTGCATAATTAAAATAACAATATTAGGTAATTTTATAAATGACATTGCATAAACCGCGCCAAACATTATGCCCGATACTAAAAGCGATGGCAATAAATCTCTTATTTGCTCGAAATAAGAATAGCCTATCAATTTTTTATTTGGGAACGCGTTTACGAATGAGCTAATTAGCGTTGTAAATATACCGGTCATTGCTATTGCAATAGGACTATTAAAGCAAAATACCGCTACAACAAGCGATGTAACACCTATTACTTTCTTTATGATTTCCAGCTTTAAAAATATATCACTCCTGCCCATTGCATTTATCGCCTGCAAATTACAACTATGTACCGGATAAAACGCCATAGTAAAGCAATATATCATCATATATGGAACGGCAGGAAGCCATTTGTCGGTTAACAAAACTGATATAAGTGGAACTGCAACTGCGGCAAGGCCCGCCATCATCGGAAACACTATATATGCGCTAACAGACATAGATGTGCGCATCATAGCCTTAACCTTAGCTTTATTATCTTGTTCTTTGGACATCGCAGGAAGCATTACGCTTTGAACAGAACTATTTATAGAGTTCATCAAAAATTGTGGGAATTGCCTTCCTCGGTTGTAGTACCCAAGCGTGCCACTGTCGTATTTTTTACCTATCACCAAGCTTCTCAAATCTTGATAAAGAGTATCAATTAGTCCGGAAACAAGCAACTTCCAACCAAAGCTAAAAAGCTCGGAAACTCTTTTCAAATCACAAACAAACCTAGGTGCCCAATTTACCGTCAGCATCATAACAATAGCCGCAATAAAGGTATTAAGCAGACTCTGTGCAACAAGAGCCCAAATTCCACCGCCCATATATGCAATTGCTACACCTACAAGACCTGATATTAAAATTGCTCCAAGGTTACTTATAAAAACCTTTTTGAAGTTCATTTCTCTGCCAACCTTAGCAAGCTGAATTGAATTTAGAGCCCCCGGAAAAAGCATTATTCCAAGATATCTAAACGGTTTTACAATTTCAGGCATATTATAAAATTTACCGATTAAAGGTGCGGAGAAAAACAACACTATGTACGCAACCGCAGCTATTGCCAGTGACACCCAGAACGCGGAAGAAAAATCATCCTCTTTTACATTCTTTTTTTGTATCAAAGCGGTATTGAAGCCATTTTGTATAAATACATTAGCAAGAGTTGTAAATATAATCATTATGGAAAGAACTCCATAGTGCTCTGGAGAAAGTAATCTTGCAAGTATTATTTGCAAAACGAATTGCACGCCTTGGACTCCAAAGCGTTCAAAAAGCTTCCAGCCAAGCGCTTTTGAAATATTGTTTCCCATTTTTATCCTTTCAGCAAAATTGAATATGGCTATAATTTTTTCTTTAGATAATCCCCTTTTTTTCCTCTGATAATCTTATCAAAGCATATAACAATTAATCCCGGTTGTCTAAACAAATAATATACTGTTTTCTTAATCACTTTGAACAAATTTTTTTCAGAATGAATATCAGCAAACGCAACTTGCATTTTTCTCGTTTTGAAATCTAATTTTATTCCATATTTTTCTTTTACTATTTTTTCTAATTTTCTTAATCCCAACCATGTTTTACGCGCGCGATTTTTTTCTCTCAATATTCGAGAAGACCAAGAATCCCCTCCAATTTCAGAGACATGCCTATAGACAGAATACTTCTCATTTAGTCTATATATATTTCCGTGAAGCAGCATAAACAAAACCGCTTTCATATCTCCGGGGAGTGTCACATCATCAAAAAATCTATACTTTTCAATGTTTTTTGTGAATATATTTCTGTAAACAAAGGTCGCAAGCTGACTTGGCATTTCATATTTTTGAAAATCATCAAGGGTATAAACTCCCTCATTCTCGTAATATCCAAACGTTATCTTATCAACCTTGTCTCCTTCTTTATTTATCACATCGTATTTGTGTGCGCACGCAATATATTCAGAGTGCGAGTCCAAGAAATCAACCTGTTTTTGTAATTTGTTTTCGTTTGTCCAATAGTCATCGCCCTCGCACCATGCGATGTACTCACCTCGAGCGTTGGGATATAAAAACGTGGCTGATATTTTCACACCTTTTGAATGTTGGTTTTCTTTCTGATATATAGGTTTAATTATATTTGGATATTTTTCCTCATATTCTCGTATTATTCTTGCAGAATTATCAGTAGAGGCGTCATCGTGTATTAAAACCTCATATTCAAAATTACATTTTTGATTTACAAAGCCATCAAGACATTTTCTCAAATATGGCTCGTGGTTATAAACCAAACAAATAATTGAAACCTTAATATTTTTACTCATTTCATCTTCCTTTATTTTATGTTTATAAGCCCAACTCTTCATTTAGCGCTTTCGCGGCATCTCTTTCGGTTTGCGAGATTTTTTGATTTACCTTCAATTCATCAAATGCGTGACCTCTGTCCCTGCTAAATATAATTCTAAGCCACCTAATGACCAAATAAAGAGGATACAAGGGCGGGAATTTTTTCAGAGACGGATATCTTATAATTAGTAGTCTATAGGGCAAAAAGATTCTACGCCATAGATTTTTGAAGGCTCCGCCCTTTTTGCTTTGTGACATTATAATGTTTTGTTCAAGCGAGCCATATACTCCACCATTAAGTATATAGTTTTCGAGGTTCTTAGTAATGTTGGTATGCTCACCGCTTTCGAGCCACACGTTCATCAAATCAAGCGCCCTCTCGTAAAAAACAAAATAACCCTCTTTTTCAAGAAGTGCCCTTGCCTTCTCCTCGTCATAGCCCATTTTATTTTTAATAATCCACAAGTCAAGAAGAGGCTTAATACCGCAGCCTCCATTTTGAAAATGCTTTGCCATATGGTAAATATGGTAGAACAAGAACATCTCGTTTGTTATTTGATATTCATATTCGGAAGCAGGCACAAGCTCGCCGCCAACCCAAATATCACTTAGCAGCTGTGACTCCTTAAAAAGCTCTTCTTTCAATTCAAAATGAAGCTCAAGATGCACACCGCTTGGTGACATTAACGAAACGTCGTGCATGGTTGACGATGGTTGCAATTCGTAACCGAGAGTGTCGATAATAGCGCATTTTGCCTTTTCCAAATCCTCTTTTTTTACAAGAAGATCGATATCGCAGCTTGTTCTGAGCCAAGGCTCCTTATAGTAATCACAAATCACCGAGCCCTTGAGCGGCAAAAAGCAAATTTGAGCCTGTGATAACGCACCCTTTATAGCGTCTAACTCGTAGCTTTTTTTAACGTAGCGAAACGATGCCATGTTGACAATTCTGTCAAACGCCTTTTTAACATCGCCTTCAATTTGAGCGTTAGACAAACTCAATGCATAGCCCACCATATGAGCCAAATCGTGCTTTTTAGATGTGCTGTATATTTCCTTCCATCCGTCCACATCCAACGCCGCAACATCAACAAGCGCCTCGTCACCCAGCACCTCGCCACTCAGCGCACATTTTAATAACTTAAATATCATTTTATTTTCCTACTTTTATTATGGTCTCTTTAACACAAAACTCAAAAAGCATTCTATTTGCTTTTTATCCCCATATTCTGGTCTTTGCAAGAAACCAAATAATTGAGTGTTTCATTTTCTGTTTTATCGTACCATCGCCTAGTTTTAATATATTTTTAAATTTGAAATAAGAATAAAGCTCACTTTTTCTTATGTGATTCAAATTTTTCTTATAGTCGGAGTTTATTTTTCGGAATTTCAGTTCGTTAGAAAAAAGATAGTAACAAATCAAGCAAAAATATAACTCTGAAATTTTTTTAGCGGTTCTCCCATTAAAACGAGCAAATATCAATTCTAATTCTTTTTGCAACTCAAGCTGACTCGTTAAAAAATTCTTTTTGTATGTTTGTCCAACTGAAGCAAAGTTCGTTCTATAATGATAAAGAACATTTTGTATTGAACAAATGGACCTAGAATTGAAAATCGCATTCAAAGTAAAAACCAAATCCTCGCTAATTTTAATTTTCGTGTTAAATCTTAGCATATTCACAATAGGTTTTTTAAAAAGTATTCGACACGCGCTTCCAAAAACGTTCTTTTTCAAATTAAAAAACGAATTTGCAAAATTTATGAATTTCTCATCATCAAAATCTATAGTCAGAAATTCAGGGATTGTTTCTTTATACTCTACATATACTTCTTCATCAAATCTATCAAAATGGCAAAAGCACATATCGGACTTTGTTTCTTTGATTCTTTTGTACATAAGCTCGAGATACTGCCTGTCCACTACATCATCGGAATCAACAAATGTTATGTACTCGCCTTTTGCATTATCAATTCCCGTGTTGCGCGCTGAAGAAACCCCACCGTTTTCTTTGTGAATAACCTTTACTCTTTCATCTTTTTTTGCATATTCATCGCAAATTTTGCCGCTGTTATCGGGAGAGCCATCATCAACTAAGATAAGTTCAAAGCTTTCATACGTTTGGTTTAAAATAGAGTCAACGCATTCGCCAAGATACCTTTCAGCCTTGTAAACAGGAACTATGACACTTATCAATTTCATTTTTCTTCCTTTTTAGTTATCATTTTTTCATTTATCTTATTTTCAAGCTCAATCAGTCCTTTATTGATTTTTTGCAATGGCTTGAGCTTCGCAAACGCCTTGGCCAAAAGCCGTCTTATTATATCCACAAGCAAGCAAATCAAAAATAGTGCGAGCGGCATGGCGAGAGATAAAATTATAAAAGCCACCGCATTAGATTCAAGCAATAGATTTTTCAACTGTTCATTCCATATAATTCTTCTCATATTAGGATGCTCATGCAACAAATATATTCCAAATGTAGATGCCGACACGAAGCTTATCAACTTAATTCCTCTGCGTTTGATTTTTATTCCCTTGAAGAAGAACAAAAGAAGTGTCGCGTTTATTAGTTGTGTTATCATATTATAGTTGTACAACAAGCTACTACCGGCATTCATTTGCGCTTTTTCTACAATGTAAGCAAGTACAATTTTAGAAGCAAACATTATTGCGCAATTAAGAACAATACCTATCACGCACTTAAATTTAGATATTTTAAGTTTGAAACGGCTTAATGCATGTCCTATTATATATAAGGTTACAAAACCTATAATACCCATTCCTTCACTTTTGTCGAATTGAATAAACACAATTTTGAATATTGGCAAAAAGTAGAACAACAAAACAATTATAGCGGTCAATATTTTTAATGCAAAATCACTAAGATTGCTTAACATGTAATTAAGAAACGGCATCAAAATCATAAGAAGAATATATGACGAGAAAAACCAATATTGTCCGCTCAAAAACGGAAAAACAGCGCGTATAGCTCCCGTTATCGAAAAATCTATTTTCCCTATCACTAACAAAACGATATATATGCTAACGGAATAAAAAAATACTTGTCCATACAAAAGCATAATTTTCCTTATACGAATAGCATATGAATTTACATTAGCAAAATACCCGGTTATCAAAACAAAGCAATTAACGGCACATAAAATTATTGTCTGACAAATCCACGTATATCCCCACTCAAGAGAATAATTCGGCAGCGCATCCCTTGCCCCCGTATGTACAAACAAATGTCCTGCCACTATCATCAGCATTAGAAATATTCTTAATAAATCAACGCCGTAATTGCGCTCTTTTTTCATAAGCACTCCTTACCAAACAAAGAATTTTAGCGAGCAAAGCGAGCCGCGCGAACAAGAAAGGAACAATAGAATAAATGATATAAAGAGTATGAATTTCTGCACATTCTTAGTTTCTTGTTTATCCGAACATATCATAACTAGCGGTGTTACAGTGATAGCATTTACATATGTGACAAGTCTATGGAATGTGGAAAATTCGAAACTAAACACAAGCGCTATTGCGATGCATGAAAGCGAAAAAGCTTTTATTTGAGAAAGTTCACCATTGCCATGTTGCTTACATTTTACATTCAAAAGCACAATCACTGATACTACAGCAACTAACACTCCAATCAAGTAATCCCAAAAATATGAATATATATTTCCGCCTAAATAATTCTCCGCTCTTTTAATCACAGCATCCAATAATTCTCGTAGATTGAATGTAATAAAAACAGAAATCGCAACAAAAAAGATTATATATGCAATTCTTCTAAAGATACTTGTTGATCTGGAAACCAATGGTATAACGAGACGAATAAGAATTACAACAACCGCAAGATTATGCATAAATGCCGCTATTACATATAACAAAATGTGGTACAGTCTAAATTTCTTTTCAACCGCTTCTCTAAAAAAGCAAAAAACGATAAGAGAAATTGCAAGCATAGTTCTAATATTCGAAATAACGTATATATAACTTCCTATTGACATATAGAAAAACAATGCTACGGCTAGATTTTTTTTGCTTATACTATATTTTTCTGCTGTTTTTCTAAAAACGTAAAAAATGCAGAAATAAGAAACGAATGCCGTAATAGCGGGCAATAGCCTATTCTCTCCCGTTTTTGAAATGAACCAATAGTATATATTTGCAATAATCGTACTTGAATTCCGATAAGTTTCCAAAAAGTCCTTGAATTCAAATGTTCTAAAATAGTCAAGAAATCCGTATGTTCGATAAAGATCGGCGGTAACATGCGGCACATAAAAAAAGCCCATAATAGTAAGAGCTATAGTATATATAAACAACACTATTCTTACACTTTTTTCACTTTTTAGTCGCGAAATTAAATAACAGACTATAAGAAGAATAGCGGAATACGTACCAACACCGACAAGGCGTTCAAATAAAAACATTTTTTACCTCTAAATGATTAAATAAATTTTCTATAATTTTTTAAAGCGTCCTTTGCAACGTTTTCCCACAAAAATTCGCTTTTTATAAGATTAATTGCATTTTTTGATTTTTCTTCTAAAAGGTGCTTTTCCAAAATTGCTTTTTCTATTGCGCTTGCAATGCCATCCACACTTGTTTCACAACCGTATCCGGCATCATATTTTTCAAGCACCTTTGTTAATGACGTTCCCTTTGTAATAAGACAAGGAATTCCGTAGCTCATCGCCTCCAAAATACCCATTGGCATGCCTTCAGTGCGAGAGCATTGTATAAAAACATCCGTACTTAAAAGAATGTTTTTCTTTTCTTCTCCCAAAACAGGGCCATTTATAATCACAATATCTGAAAGACCTTTTTCTTCAATGATAGCTTTCAGAGAATTTATATTGTCAATATAATAATCATTCTGTGGACCGTAAAGATTGAAAACGCAATCGTTATTTCTTACAAGCTGTTCCTTTTGCTTTATAGCATCTATAAGTAAATCAAGTCCCTTTATATGTGTATCATATCTACCGATGTAGGAAAAAACTAGCTTGTCCTCGTTGAATTTTTCCTTTTGCTGGGTAGGCATATTGAGGCCATTTGTAGAAACGAAGCAAGGAAAATTTCTAAACGAACGATTTTTTTCATCCTCTGAAAGATACTGTATAGCGGCCGCCCCGTTCATAAATTTGTTGAAGAATAAAATATTCCCTAATACCTTTTTCAAACGCTTGTTTTTCTGCGCTTGCTTTGCCATACTGCCATGAGGGATTATGATATATGGTATATTTTTTCTCCTTGCCTTTTTTGCGATAGACAAAAATTTAGGATAATATATTTCGTGAAAAATTATTATATCCGGCTTGTCAAATGGTGCAGGTAGGCTTTCAAAATTGAAATCATCGATATAAGCAAGCTGGTTGTCTACCCCATTCACTAACAGATTTGACAAGTTTATCGCTCCAATAGTTTCAAAGTTTTGGTGCGTTTTAATATGTTCTGGAATTACCACATCCGTTCCCGCGTATTTTCGGTTTAACGAATTAAAAATATGTAAAATTATCATTTTTTCTCCGACTTCTTACTACCTATCATTGCCAATCAGTATGTTAAGCATACCAAACGGACTTTGTAACCCTGCCCATACGAGAGAGAGCAAGCACTTCAAATAAGTTTTATTTTTCTTATGAGCCATTGCTAAAACAACATTATGACGCATTCTTATATATCGAATATCTCTTTTTCTTAAAAGTCCAAATTGCTCCTGCTTAAATTTGATAAGCTTTTCTTCTGCTTTGATTTTGTTGTCACCGCTGGAAAGTCCTGCCTGATTGTGTACAATAGCAAACGCGCCGTCATAATCAACATGAATAAATCGTTGTGCTTTTTGAATTATCTTGTACATAAGATAGAACTCATCGCCGAGATCTTCCTCGTCAAAACCGCCAACCTCTCTTATGAGATCTGCCTTGAACATCATCGTATCCGTTCCGGTTATGTGATATTTTAAGTGTGCAATTAAGATGGATTCGTTTCTTTTTAGATATTTTCTGCGTCTTTTATCGACAACCTTGCCATCTTCGTTAAACAAAATTAAATTACAAACCGAAGCATCTGCGTTTTGCCTATGCATCTGTGTAATCTGATTTTCCAATTTGAATGCATCATAATAATCATCATCGTCCAAAAAAGAAATATACTCACCCTTGGCCAAAGAGATTCCTCTATTTCTCGTACGTGCAGAACCCATATTTTGCTCATTTTGAATATATGTAATACGATTGTCATTTATCGAAGCAAAATACTCACTATTTGCTGTTCGATACGATTCTTCTTTATTATCGTCAATTACCAATAGTTCAAAATTTGTATAGGTTTGATTAATCAAAGACTGAACCGCCTTGTGCATAAGTTCACCTTGCTTATAAGTAGGCATTATTATTGAAACCAAACCAAAATTTTTATCATCACTTCTGGTTTCTATACGATTACAATTCATTTCAGTATAGTCTCCTCTTGTTCTTTTTCGGCTTCTTGCTTTTTCATTTCGCCGGTGCCGCCCTCGACAACGCCGTCGCGCTTAAGGACGCTGAAAATTGTGCCAAAGAAGCATTTAATGTCGAAGAAAAGTCCCATTTTTTCTATGTACTCGCCATCGAGCTTTGCCTTAACGTCGATTTCAAGCTCGTCACGGCCGTTGATTTGTGCCCATCCTGTAAGTCCCGGGCGCACGTCGTTTGCACCGTATTTGTCGCGCTCCTCAATAAGGTCATATTGATTCCAAAGCGCAGGACGAGGTCCGATAACAGCCATTTGACCAAGCCAAATATTAAAAAGCTGTGGAAGCTCGTCAAGTGAGGTTTTGCGAAGGAAGCCGCCAACCTTGGTAATCCACTTTTTAGGATCGGAAAGCTCGTGCGTTGGGGCATCATGTGGAGTATCAACGCGCATAGTGCGAAACTTAATAATATTAAAATGCTTTTTGTTTTTGCCGACACGCTTCTGCTTAAAGAACACAGGACCGCGGCTATCAATTTTGATAGCAATTGCAATAACTATCATAGGGAGAGACAACACCACGATTCCTGCGGTGGCAGCCAAAAAATCAAAAACTCGTTTCAAAAAATGCTTATACATATTTTCCTCTTAAATATATTAAAAATTTGTGTGCAGGCACACGCATACATATTTATTATATAATATAAAGTAATATTTGTCAACAACAATTTTCGACCTATCGGTTCGTCTATCGGTTCGTCTCGTTGGTTTTGGGTGGGGATGGGGCTAAGGCGAGGGGGTGAGCGGTTTTGAGGTTAGGGTGAGCGGTTTTGAGGTTAGGGTGAGTGGTGTCGAGGTTGGGGTGAGTGCAGGCGCTTGTGGGGTAGGTTGTGGTTGAGAGGTGGGCAAATGGTTTGTGGGCAACCGGTGAGGTGCAAAAAAGCCACCGAAATCGGTGGCTTTTGGTTGCTATTTTTTGTGTGAAAGCATTGAATTTCGCACACAGGGTCGGGCGTTTTGAGGTTTTTCCTCTTTTTGAGCTTGCCTTTTGCTTTCAAGGTTGCTCATTGTTTTTGAGTTCGCCCACTTTTTAAGCTTGATTATTTTTCAACGATTGTTGCGCCGATAATCTTTGGAGAAACCTTTGCAACGGTGATTGTAGCAACGGCGTCCTTCTTGATGTTGACGGACTTAAGAACTATCGTGTACGTTTCGCCCTTAACGAGCTTAACGTTTTCCATGTCAACCTCAACTTCCTTACCGTCCTTATCCTTGAAGGTAAGCTTTGCGTTTACGTTGATGAGCTTGCCATCCTTATCGGTAGCTTGCTTGCCGTTTTCGTCAAGCTTTTGGTAAATACCCTTGAATGAGAACATACCGCTTGTTGTAGCTGTGAAGGTATATTCAACCTTTTCTGCCTTAATGTCAGCTTCGGTAACTGTGAGCTTGTTTGCACCAACAACGAGTGATGGAGCTTGAACTGTCAACGTGTAGCTTGCATAAACGATAACGTCGTCCTCATCCTTAGCGTCGTCAACCTTTACGTTAACCGTATAGTTACCCTCGGCAATCGCCTTAACGATAACGTCGTAGGTTGTGCCAACCTTAAGTGAATATGTGCCGTCCTCGCCCTTTTCAAGCTTCTTCGTGCCATCCCAAACGTCAATTGTAACGTTATCCTCTGTGAATGTGTACTTGCCTGTTGCTTCAGCTGTGAATGAGAATTCCTCCTCGTAGCTGTTATCGCCCTTCTTGTGGTCGGCTGTGATAACAACGTTTGTATCGCCAAGACCCATCAAAGGATCAAGCTCTGCTGAAATTTCGATCTTGTATGTTACGTCCTTCTTAAGCTCAACGTAGTTGCCGCCTGCAACCTCATTACCCTCAGCGTCGTAAACCTTAACTGTGAGGTCCTTGTTGTTGAAGAGGTATTTTGCATCTGCGCTTGGCTTGAAGTAGTAGTAAGCCTTACCGTCTCTGATTGTATATTCAGGAACTGAAAGCTTGTTGTCGCCTGTTACAAGAGTTGGATCTGTTACTACAACCTTGTAGTCGTCTGCTTCAACGTTTTCCTTTACGTTAATAATAAATGTATAGGTTTTGCCCTTTTCGAGGTATGCTGACTTCTTGCCTACGCTTGTTTCGCCGTCAAAGATTTCAAACGTACCCTTGAAGGTCTTATCCTTTACGGTTGTTTGGCAATCAAAGAAATAAATACCTGTGTAGTTAGGTGTGAATGCGTATGAAACGCTTTCTGCCTTGATATCTTCTTCTGTAATTTCAATATCGTTTGAGCCTGCGAAAAGAAGATCGCCCTCGATTGTAAGAATATGTGTGCCTGCCTTGAGGTCATCACCAAGACCGAGTGTAACGGTGTAGGTTTGTCCTGCAACGAGGTCATAGCTTACGCCATCCTTCAAGGTTGTGATTGTTTCACCAAAGCCTGCTGCCTTAGCGCCTGATGCTGCGCCCTCCTTTACGAGGTCAACAAGAATGCTTGTGTACTTTGTGCTCTTGAATACGTATGTACCTGAGCTTGCAGGTGTAAATGTCTTTTCGATTGTTTTCTTTGTAATATCAGACGTTGTAACGCTGATTTTGTTGCTACCGAACACGAGTGCGTTCTTGTCTGTTGTAGCAGAGTCTGCCTTTGCACGGTAGTCTGTGATAATTTGCTTAATTACCTTAAGACCCTCGCTGTCAACCTTACCGAATGCAGCGTAGTTACCGTTGTGACCCTTATATGAGCCGTCTGTTCTTTCAACGTTGTACTTTTCGCCCTCAGTGATAATCTTGAAATCAGTTGAGCTTGAGTTGTACTTTGTAGAGCCGTTTGCCATTGTCAAAACGCCTGAAACGTGTGCAATTCTGTTTGCAAAGCCGTTGTCGTAGAACTCGCCCTTGATATCAACGTGCTTGTGGTCAGGGTCGCTGTGGTCGTGGTCAGCTTGGATTGTAATATGCTTGTCTGTTGTTGATGAAGAAACTGCAATCTTTTCTGCTGTGATTGCGCCCTCCTCTACCAAGTGAAGGAAGTTTTCAACTGTCTTTGGTGCTTCCTTACCGTAAAGCTCAATTGTAACCTTGCCGTATCCCTCGAATTCAAGTTCAACAACGTCGGTAACCTCGAAGTGTCCCTCGTATGGGTTAAGGAATTCTCTTTGGTTGTTCTTAGCTCTCAAAAGTGGGAACGACATCATTCCAACAAATGCAGCGATAACAACTGCGATTGCAACAACGATAGCCGCGATTAAGAAGCCTTGCTTTGTTCCTTCCTTAATTTTTTTGCTGCTTTTTGCTTTTGCGCTTGCTTGACTTGCTACTTGTCTTTTTTCTGTGACATAGTTAGCATTTTTATTCATTTTTGCCATAAAATTATCCTTTCAAATATTTCTAAAAAGCATTTACTCACCTATTGTAGCATACTTTTTTCAATAAATCAATCTATTTTTAATTATTTCTTTTTGAAAATTTGTGTTGACTTTGGAAATTTTATGTGATATAATTTTTTCATAAACAGAATATTCGGAGGTTTTATCATGGAACACATTAAGACAATCAAAACAGGCAACCTTTGCGAAAGCGCGAAAAACGGTGGCTGCGGCGAGTGCCAAACTTCATGCCAATCCGCTTGCAAAACAAGCTGCGGCATTGCTAACCAAGCTTGCGAAAACAACGAGAGAAAATAATTACAATGCCTGAATTAGGACTGCCGAGCTTATTTGGCAGTCCAATTTTGTATAAAAGAGGAAATTATGGTACATCAATTCAAATTTAACGAGCTAAACGTTGTTTTGGACGTTTGCTCAGGCTCACTTCACGTTGTTGACGATATTGCCTACGACATCATTGAGCTATACGAAAATCATACACAGGGTGAGGTTTTTTCTAAAATCAAGGAAAAATATTCACACCTTGAAATAAAGGACGAGGAAATCACCGCTTGCTACCTGCAGGTTGAGGAATTAAAGAAAAACGGCACGCTTTTCACTCCCGACACCTTTGAGCCTATGGCTGACAAATTAAAGCAAAAGACGAGCGGCGTTATAAAGGCGCTTTGCCTCCACGTTGCACACACCTGTAACTTAAACTGCTCGTACTGCTTTGCGTCCCAGGGAAAATACCACGGCGAGCGTGCAATTATGTCCCTTGAGGTTGGAAAGCGCGCGCTTGATTTCTTAATTGAAAATTCGGGCACAAGACACAACCTAGAGGTTGACTTCTTCGGTGGCGAGCCGCTTATGAACTTCCAAATGATTAAGGATTTGGTAGCCTATGCGCGCGAGCAGGAGAAAATACATAACAAGAACTTCCGCTTCACCTTGACGACAAACGGCGTTTTGATTGACCAAGACGTTATTGATTTTGCAAACCGTGAAATGTCAAACGTGGTGCTTAGCCTCGACGGACGACGCGAAATTCACGACAGGTATCGCGTTGACTACGCAGGAAACGGAAGTTGGGGCAAGATTGTTCCAAAGTTTAAGGAGCTTGTTGAGGCGCGCGGCGGTAAAAACTACTATATGCGCGGCACGTTTACTCACGCAAACCCCGACTTCCTAAACGATATTAAGGTTATGCTTGACCTTGGCTTTAACGAGCTTTCAATGGAGCCTGTTGTTTGCCAAAAAGGCGATAAGGAGGAGTTAACCGAGGAGGACTTCCCTGTTGTTTGCGAGCAATATGAGGAGCTTGCAAATCTTATGATTAAGAAGCACAAGGAGGGTAAGGACTTCACCTTCTATCACTATATGATTGATATAAACGGTGGACCCTGTATCTACAAACGCATTTCAGGCTGTGGCTCGGGAACGGAATATATGGCGGTTACACCTTGGGGTGATTTATATCCGTGCCATCAGTTTGTCGGCGAGGAAAAATACAAGCTCGGCGATATTTGGCAGGGCGTAACAAACAAGGAGGCGCAAAACGAATTTGCATCCTGCAACGTGTACGCGCGTCCCGACTGTAAGGATTGCTGGGCAAAGCTATATTGCTCGGGCGGTTGCGCGGCAAACGCATATCACGCAACAGGCTCCGTGCGCGGAATTTACGAATACGGTTGCCGTCTTTTCAGAAAGAGAATGGAGTGCGCCTTAGCTGTTGCAATCAGCAAAGCAATAGAGGAATAATGAAAGCGCCCATTTGTGAATTTGTAAAAAAATACGCACAGAGTGACGCTTCGCGCTTTCATATGCCCGGGCACAAGGGCGCTTCGTTTCTCGGATGTGAAAAAATTGACATAACGGAAATCGACGGTGCCGATGCACTCTATCACGCGCGCGGAATAATAAATGAAAGCGAAGAAAACGCAGCCAAACTTTTTGGAAGCGGAAAAACGGTTTACTCAACCGAGGGGTCATCTCACGTTATCCGCGCGATGATGTATCTTGCAAAATCATATAAAAACGAGGAAAACGGCTACGTGCTTGCAACAAGAAACGCACATCAGTCATTTATTTCTGCATCTGCCCTTCTTGGCTTTGATATCAAGTGGCTCACACCGAATAAATCAAGCTATTTAAGCGGCAAGGTTGACGGCGAGGAAATAGAAAAAGCCCTTACCTGTGTCGATAAATTGCCGTTTGCAGTCTTTGTGACGAGCCCTGATTATCTCGGAAGCATTTCAGATATTCAGTCTATAAGCGCGGCTTGCAAAAGGTACGGCGTGCCGCTCATTGTTGACAATGCACACGGCGCTTACTTGAAATTTCTTGAAAAAAGCGAGCATCCAATTGACCAAGGTGCGTGGCTGACCTCTGACTCAGCGCACAAAACGTTGCCCGTTTTAACAGGCGGTGCGTATATGCATATTAGTAAGGAGGCGCCCGCACATTTTTTTGAAAACGCCAAGAATGCCCTTGCAATTTTCGGTTCAAGCAGTCCGTCATACCTAACGCTTTGCTCTCTTGACAACGCAAACACTTATCTTGACGATGGGTTCAAATGCGAATTAAAGGAGCTTTGTGCAAAAATTGAAGGTACGAAAGCGCGTTTGACGCAAGTCGGCTACACATTAGTGGGTGACGAAAAAACAAAAATCACCGTAGATGCCAAAAAATACGGATACTACGGAGATGAAATTTACAATATTTTATATAAAAACGGAATTGTTTGCGAGTTTTACGACAAGGACTACGTCGTTATGATGGCTTCGTGCCAAAACGATGACGGCGACCTAAAAAAGCTCGAAGACGTGCTTGCTTCAATTCCTAAAAAAAGTGAAATAATTGACACTTCCCCCGATTTTTCGCTTTGCGAAAGAAAATTCACCCCGCGCGAGGTTGCATTTTTACCCAAGGAAGAAATCGCAATTGAAAACGCACTTGGCAGAGTGTGTGCAGAGCTAAACGTAGCATGCCCACCGTGCGTAAGCGTAATTTCCGCAGGCGAAATTTACAACGAAAGCGCAATTGAATTATCAAAGTATTACGGCAAGACAAGATGCACAGTAATTAAATAAAGGAAAACGCACCGTTTTGAAGCGGTGCGTTTTTTATCGGTAGTGGATTTAATAATCAAAGTAGATTTTTGCGAAGCTCTTCTCCGCTTTTTGCGCTGAGATATGCAGGGGGAACGTCGAAAACGGTTTTGCAGCCGTAATTTCCTTCCTTTGCGAGCTTGTAGGTTGCACGCGCATATGCAACTATAACCGATGCGGTGAACTCAGGGTTAGAGTCAAGCGTAATTTTATACTCGATTATATGGTTGTTTTCGAGCTTTTCGCCTGTTTTTCCGCTTCTTATTACAACGCCGCCGTGAGGAATACCTGCGTGGTTTTCTAAAAATTCCTTCTCGGAAATAAAGTTAACCGTTGTATCGTAGTCGGCAAAATAGTTTGGCATTGTCTTAATTTCATTTTCAATACGGGATAAGTCCGCGCCCTCGTGTGCAACAACGTAGCATTCTCTTGTATGCTTTTCACGTGTTGTAAGGGTTGGATTTTCTCCGTTTCTTACCGCATTGAGTGCAGACTCAACGGGAACGGTATATTGCTTTGCGTTTTTAACGCCCTCGATACGGCGGATAGCATCGGAGTGCCCTTGGCTAACTCCTCTGCCCCAAAACGTATAGTCACAGCCGTCAACCAAAATTGCACCTGCAAGCATACGGTTGAGTGAGAACATACCGGGGTCCCAACCAACGGAAATCATACCGACGTGGTTAGTTTTCTTTGATGCCTTGTCCACGTTTTCAAAATGCTCGGGAATTTTTGCGTGTGTGTCAAAGCTGTCAATTACGTTAAAGTATTTTGCAAGATAAGGCGTTTGCACGGGCAAGTCGGTTGCACTGCCGCCGCACAAAATCATAACGTCAATTTCGTTTTGCATTTTAAGTGCATCGTCAACATGGTAAACCTTAACGTTTTCGTCAACAAATTTTACCGTTTTCGGGTCACGGCGCGTAAACACCGCAACTAACTCCATATCGTCGTTTTGCTTAATTGCACACTCAACACCTCTGCCAAGATTGCCGTAGCCATATATACCAATTCTAATCACTGTATCACCTCATAAAAGCGCGCTCATTTCTCGGCGCGCATCTTCGCCTGAATATTTTACACTATTTTAACACACTATTTTTCGCTTTTCAATATTTTTTTGTGCGTTTTTCTCATTTTTATATTAAAAAGAGGATGTTAGTTTAACATGACATCCTCTCTTATTTTATTTATTCATCTGATTTTAATGCTTCATAGGAAGCGCCCGTTGCCGCTGCCCCTGTTTGGTTTTCGCTAAGGTAGTAAATCTTGTCACCGTCAAATACATACGCGCAGCCAACGATAGAAGCGCTCGCCATATTTTCGGGAATGCCAACAACCTTAATCTCTAAAATACTAAAATTCGTTTTTGTCATTCCGCTTGCTATTGCCTTGCCGACGGTTTTAACGCTTCCGTCAACTATTTCAAGCGGATTTGCATTATCGATAGAAGCCACCACGCCGTATTCAAAATCTGCGTTTACGTATTGCTTGTAAAGCTCTATCGCCTCGCGGTTCACCTTGAAGCTTTGAGAAACACCTACGTTAACAAGGTCAACGGAATATCCCTTGTCCGAGAAAAGTGGGTCAATATCTACGTTTGCATTTTCGTGCTTGCAATTTTTGCACGCTTCGATAACGTTGATTGATTTGTAGTAGTCAACCACAGTCGCACCGCCGTAGCTAACGGAGGTTACGTATTCGTGCTGAGGATTTTCAAGCATTTCGATAGCACCGCATCCACGTGTGCAACCGAATTGACAGGAGTTAAGCACCTGTTCTTCATGCTCGTTTCCGTAAAACGCCTTACATTTATTGTAGCCGTAAACGATAGTCCAGCCCTTTGTTGGCATATAATCAGCGTCGGCTACATTTGAATCCCACTCCGTAAGAGTCGCACCGTAAAAAATCGGCGTGTTTGTTTGAGCCTTATCGACAAGTGCCTGTGCCTGTTCTTTACTTCCTGTATAGAAAAGAACGCCCGTCGGCAAGCTTGTTCCGCCCCAACCCGTCAGTCTGCCTCTTTCGATAGTATCAATTTCGGAGAAAAGCGTTTCCGAGGCGTACATCATAAACGGGAATTTAGCCCAAGGGAACTGTCCGCTTGTGCCGCCCCCGTTTTCGGGCGCAACGTCACCGAAATCCAAAAGTGAGCTACCTAAGTATACCTCTTTAAGCTCCTCGCCTATGGTTGAATTGAACGCAGAATGCTGCATTGTTGTCATTTGATTTGAAAATACTAATTTTTCAAGACCGCTGGCACCCTTGAAGGAATCCTGTGGCGGGATAGCTGAAAATCCATCCATGAAAATAAGCTCCTTGATTGTGGAGCTGTTGATAAGCAGCGTCCCCATTGTCTGAACCTTTGGCGGAATATAGACCGTTTCGAGCTTTTTGTTATTGTAAAAGCAACCGTATGAAAGCGTGTGACACTCAGAATCCTGTGAAAATTTAATTTCAACAAGCTCTTTGCAGCTGCAAAGCACGCCTGTCCCCGGCATAATAAGAACAGGTGCGGGGATTTCAATCCTTACCACGTTGTCCTTCGAGTACGATTTGCCGTTTACATTTTTAATACGTGTAAAATCATAGGTTAAGGTGTCCGCGTTCGTAACAACATACTGTGCAGGATACGTATGATATTCGTCGCCATCCTTTATTACTATACGCGCATTTGCATCCGTGGTCATACCCGTTAAGTCAATCCCGTCAAGCGTTTCAACCGTGCCGAACTCGTTTGCCCCTGCCGCGCAAACGCAAAGTGCGACAGTAAAGCAAAGCGTAAGTGCAAAAAGCATTGTTAT
>JBGVIN010000068.1:0-5047 GCA_045123255.1 Eubacteriales bacterium | reverse complement strand
ATCTACAACAAGTCTTACGGTAAGGACTTAAACGGAACAAAAAATTCACATAAAACGAAAAAAGCGCACGAAATAATCCGTGTGCCCGACGGTATGCCCCGAATTATAGACGACGTCACATTCTTTAAGGTGCAGGAAATTCTTGATGAACGAAAAGAACGAGCTTTAAGCAATAATTCAAAGCGAAAATACCTTCTTTCTGGACTAACGCGTTGTGGCTACTGCGGAAAGGCTTTTTGCGGTACTATTATGACTCACAACGACAACGTTTACTATACGTACAAATGCAACTCGCGAGAAAAGGACTGCTCTGCCAAAGCAATAAACGCAATACACCTCGAAGAATACATTTTCAAATTATTCGAAAATTGCTTGTTTAGACGCGAAAACCTGCCGAGCTTAACGGAGCTTGTAAAAATTTGCTACATCAAATCACTCGACAAAATCCAGCTCGAACTTCTGGAAATCAAAAAACGCATTTCCAAAAATCAAGAGTTCATTCGTGAGAACGAAGAAAAAGCCGAGCAAGAGGAAATGAAGGCGTTTAGAAAGTATATTGCAGAGCAAAATTGCCAAATATTGTGGGAAACAAACGAACTCGAACACAAGCAATTATTGCTGGAAGAACGGCTTGCCCTGTTTCCAGAATTCAAAGAAAAGAAGCTTTCGCAAAATGTAAAAAATTACATTGAGCGGTTAAGTGCAAAAAGCAAGGATTCTTTACGCAAAACGCTATGCGAATTATTGCACATCATAGTAATCGATAATGACAAAATAGAGCTCACCATAAACCTTCATAGACTGATAAACGGCGTCGAACCAATGCGGGCAACAATTATAGAAAATCGCGACGCTGTGGCGCGGATGTGGTGCCACCATCGTCAAATATTCGCGTTTTCAGAATTGTCCGTACGAGTGTGAAAATTAGCGGAAGTGGGTACGAAATTAAACTCTCAATAGTGGTTTAATCACGCCTTAAAAACAAGCAAAAAAGTACCAAAATCACCGTTTTTTCAAAGCATTTATGGCAATTCAGGGCTTCGGACGTGGGCTTCGTTCGACTCCCATACGGGTCACCAACAAAGTAAAAAGGACACTCACAAGAGTGTCCTTTTTGCTTTGCTGACCTCGTACAAGGAATCGAGCCCATCTCCAAATTTGCTTGCGAATTTGGATCGGGTTCGCATTTTCGGCTAAAGCCGACGGGAGCTTGCTCACAAGAGGCTAGACGAAAATATTGCCGTAGGCATGCTTCGCGTATCGGGTCACCACGAATTTTCGATAGCTCCTTGCTTAGCAAAAAATTGCTTGTTCGCACAAACTATTTTGAATCGGGTGCGCATTTTCGGCCAAAGTACGGGATGCGACTATCTTCGGGTGCGCTGATTGTATCATACATTCCATACGATAAAACTTTTCCAAGGCATAGCGCTCCCTTTTGTTAAATTAAAGCTGTTTGTCTGTTCTGCCGATAAAATAATCTGCAGAAACTTTGTAAAAATCGCAAAGCTTTATTAAATCATCTATTTTAAGTTCGGCTCTACCATCTTCAATATGGCTATATCCTTGCTGAGATTTGTTCAAAATAGCTCCAACTTGCTTTTGTGAGAGATCATGATCCTCTCTTAAATTTCTCATTCGTGTTCTGTAATTCATATGCATCTCCTTTTTGAAAAGTTTATAATACTCACATTTTGAGTATTGACATTTACTCAAAGATTGAGTATAATATATTTGCAACAAATTAATTTGCTATTCGGTGCAGAACATGCTAGAGGAGATTTTTATGAAAAAAAGAAAGAAGCTTTTAAGAAGAGAACGGATAATATCATTTATCGGGTTGTTTATGATATTTGTTGGATTCGCATTGTGGTTTATTGCAGGAATGATTCAAATCATTCTGGGTGAAGGTATAATGAGTTCAATATTACTAGCATTCGGCTTATTGAGTGGATTTATAGGATTTTGCGTTTTTTTAATAGGGTGTGTAGGCGTGTCAAAGGTGAAAAAATGCTCTTGTAGAAAATGCGGCGTAGTGTACGATTACGATAATGACATTTCTTGGGAAGTCTTATCAGAGGAAATTAAAAGCAACTCAAACGGTGCTAGCAGAATCGCCAAGGTGCATGTTACATGTTATTGCTCTAATTGTGGTAGCGTAAAAACTTTTTATAAGGATTTTTGCGTTGCTACGATAGACAAATATAATGGAGAAAAATATAGAAATTTAGAGGCTATGATAGAAAACTATTTCAAAAGTTGCAAATGAGGTAGTATAATAGTTGCGCTTTTCTAAAACTTTGTGGTTGGATTATTGTAAGGCAAAAAAGGTCACATTTTTGTTGTTGATTGTATAAACATTTTCAAAACTAAAAGCATCGAATAAGGAAATTCTCCAACACATAACATTTTGCACAAGGTTAAACGTTATAGTCGTAATTGTTGATTTGAAAATTTTACGCAAATATCGATTTTTTAACAAAGAAAAAGGGCACTTCAAAATGAAGTGTCCTTTTTGTAAGTTTCATAAATTTATCTATTTCAATTTTACATCTAATTTCGCTTTCGATGTAAAAATTCTGACGGTGTGCTTTGACATTTCGAGGCTTAACTCACCATTGAGTGCGATATTTTCCTTTGCCCAGGCGTCGCGCAAAAGCTCGCCCTCGCCGGTGAGTGAAAGCGTGGTTTCGCTCTCCCCAAGATTTAATATCATATAGGCAAATTTCCCGTCCTCAAGCACCTTTTCGTACACGTCGGTGCGTGTTTTTTCGTTATTTACGGTCAAAATCGGCACGGGACGGTAAAATTTACAGTCTTGGTTAATTGCGATAATTTCCTCATTTGAATAAATATCAAGCTCGAAATCGGTTGGATTTTCAAGCTTTGAGCTTATTTGTATCGGCGAGCTTAAAAACGCGCGAATGGAGTATTGCATTATTTTTTCGTCCTCATTTAGCGTGTTGTGCATCACCCAAAGACCGCACTCTCCAAAGTCAAGCATATCAAGGTCGAAAAAGTGACCCTTGTTAAGATACCTTGAAAACGGTTCATACGAATCGTAAATTGATAAGAGGTTGGGGTAGTTTGACAAGGTGTCAGCACCGCATCTGTACGAATTACAGTATTTCGACCAATACTCAACGTATTCCTTTAGCGCGTTTACCGTAACGCAAAAGCCGAAATCGCGGCTCAATTTTGAAAGCTCCGTCCTCATTAGCTCCGCATTGACGGGGTCTGTTGGCGCCCAGTCGTATTTTAAGTAGTCAAAGCCCCACGCCTCCCATTGACGAGCGTTGTTTCCTTCCTTGTGTATAACGCCAATGCCACCGTTTGTCGATGCAAAGCGGTAGTCAGGCTCGCCAACCGTACAGCCGGGTATTGATTTTAATTCATCGGGACATCCCCACGCGTTTAGCATAGGAGTTGAGTAAATTCCGCATTTTAAGCCGAGGGAGTGGACGAAATCGGTCATTTTTTTCATATCGGGAAACTTAAAATTCGGCATTATCGCATCGTACTCCCCACCGTATTCACCCTGCCAGCCCGAATCAAGATTTATGTACGAATATCCGTATTCACAAAGACCCAAATCAACAAAACGCTGAGCCACGTTTTCAATGTTCTCTTGCTTAACGTGATGAGAAAACGCGTTCCAGCTTGTAAAGCCGAGCAAAGGAGTTAACAAAACACCGCCATCCCTTATTTCAAGCGTAATTTCCTTTTCGCTCTTTCCAAGCTCGTTTTCACAAACGATAGTGATTTTATATTCGCCCTCGTTTTCAACTGTGCCTTTGATTATATTTCCATCAAGCGTTAAGGTGCTTGGCAAATTTTGCACAGAGTACTTCATAGGTCGCTTGCCCGTTACGGGAATTCTGAATATTATCGGCTTTTTAGGTGACGCGCCGAAAATCGCGGCACAGTTTATTTTTGGAGCGCCTTCAAAGGTCGTCCTTCTTGCAATTTTTGTGTAGCTCATTACGCGTGATAACCTCTGTTTTTCTGTGATTCAATTCTACGTACAACCTCGGAAATTTTCACCTCGCCAAACGCGGCAACCGTGCTTTTTATCGTATCGTTTAGTGGCTCGTACCAACGCGCAGGAATATTTTCAATTCCGATAGCCGCGCCGACAATTGAGCCAACCGTGCCCGAGTTGCAGTCCGTGTCTACACCGCACATTGTTGCAACGGTTATGCTTTTTGTGTAGTCAAGCTCACCTGCCAAAATGCCGAGTGTCACCATTGCCATATTGTTTAAGGTAGCCGCAAACGGCAAATGACCGTATTTTTCGTAAATTTTGTCGCAAACCGAAATCCAATCGTGGCTTTCCTCCCACCACCTAGAAACAAGTGTGACCGTTTCGTAAAGGCGCGATTTTTTTGGAATTGCGGCAAGTCCTGATTTTATAATCAAATCAACGCTCGGATTTTTGCTCATCGCGCCTGCAATAGCGCCCGCAACGAACATACCGCCGTAAATTCCGTTCTTTGTCAAGCTAAACGCACAGTCGCGGTGAGCATCCTTAGCCGCCGCTTTAATATCCGATGGGTGAATATATCCCCAAAAATCGGTGCGTATCTGACCGTCAATGCATTCGCGCCAAGGATTTAATTTGTACGGAATTTCAGCAATTTGCGCATCTATATCCTTCGTGTCGTCAAGTGAAACCATATTGAAGTAAGCCTGGCGCGATGCGCACCAGCACCAATGGTATGAAATATTTTCAAGCCAGTTCCAACCCACGTCCGCGCTCTTAAATCCGTTTGGATGCGTTTCCGCTAAGCGAAGGGCGAGAAGCGTATAGTTTATATCGTCGTCAGGCTGTGCAAATTTGACGTTCCCCTTCGTTGAGTAAACACAGTCCTCGCGAAGGCGCTTGTTTAGCTTTTCTGAGTAGGCGGAAACGTAGTCGTTAAGTGGGTACTCCCCAACGCTTTCAAGATATTCCTTTATGGCGAGGCGGTTCATTCCCATTTCAAGCGGCTTGCCGAGAATTACTGCGGCACATCTGCCATAAAAAGCACCATTTAAGCGGCTTGTG
>JBGVIN010000067.1:0-2595 GCA_045123255.1 Eubacteriales bacterium | reverse complement strand
GCGTATTTGGGGTAGTCCTCTGTAATCTTTGCATCGGGTGTCATAACGTTGATTATAGGAAGGTTATGGCGCTTACCAACCTCGAAGTCATTCGGGTCGTGCGCGGGGGTGATTTTAACAACGCCTGTGCCGAAGTCCATTTCAACGTATTCGTCTGCAACAACGGGGATTTCACGTCCAACAAGCGGAATAACGAGAGTTTTGCCTATCATATCCTTGTAGCGCTCATCGTTCGGGTTAACCGCGACGGCGGTATCACCGAGCATAGTTTCAGGACGTGTTGTTGCAAATTCAAGGTAGCCAGAGCCATCCTTAAATGGATACTTAATGTGCCAAAAATGTCCTGCTTGGTCCTCGTATTCAACCTCTGCGTCGGAAATTGAGGTTAGACAGTGCGGACACCAGTTAATAATTCTCTCTCCGCGGTAAATAAGTCCCTTGTTATAAAGGCGAACGAAAACCTCCTTAACCGCCTCTGAGCAGCCCGTATCAAGCGTAAAGCGCTCACGTGACCAGTCACAGGATGAGCCGAGCTTTTTAAGCTGAGAAATAATTCTGCCGCCGTATTGCTCCTTCCACTCCCAAGCACGCTTTAAGAAGCCCTCTCTGCCGATATCGTCCTTGGTTATGCCTTCCTTACGCATAGCCTCAACAATCTTTGCCTCTGTTGCAATTGAGGCGTGGTCTGTGCCGGGGAGCCAAAGTGTACTAAATCCGCTCATACGCTTATAACGGATTAAAATATCCTGTAAGGTATTGTCAAGGGCGTGTCCCATATGGAGCTGACCCGTGATGTTTGGTGGCGGAATAACAATTGTGTAGCTTGGCTTTGTTTTGTCAATTATCGGTGTGAAGTATTTTTCGTCGCACCAATTTTTGTAAATGCGCTCCTCAAATTCCTGAGGTGCGTAGGTTTTTGCTAGTTCCTTCATAAGTTACCTCTTTCTTTATGGCTACACCTCATCCACCACGAGCGTGGCAGCCCATCTCCCCCCGAGAAAGGAACATAGCCAAAATTTTCAAAATAAAAAGTCCTGATGCGAAATCACATCAGGACGCAATTGCGCGGTACCACCTGAATTCGCACTTGCGTGCGCACTCTTGCTTCCTTAACGCGGAAAACGTTGACAGCTACACAGAAAAACCTTCACCGTCACCACTCAAAAGCTACCTTCGCCTATATCACCTACCGAACTCACACCGCCGTCGGCTCTCTTTGAGGTCTTTTTATAGGGTACTCCTCTTTGTCATAGTGTTTATTACGCGTATATTTTAACATACTTATATTTATTTGTCAAGAAAAATTTAAGCACCGATTGCTCGGTGCTTTGTTTTATGCTTTTTTGCGTGGCTTGATATGCTTTATCTTATTTACTAAAAGTCCGACAAGGAAGAAAACGAACGCGCCGACGCTCATTGCAAAGAGGTATAAAACCATATTTACAAGCCAGTTTGTTTTGGCTTCAATAGTCTTAAAGACCGCAAGAGGCGTTGAGTGATACGGACTTATATAGAACATTTTTATATCGTACATACGAAGCTCGGTATTGATAAACTCCGCAACGGATGACAAAAGAAGCAGAATTGCAAACGCCATAACGAAATCGCTGATTTTTTTGCCTGCCCTGCCGCTTGCAATAATATAGAAGCCGACGAACACAAGCAAAATGTGCCAAATGAATGCGTGGAGCGTTAAGGTCACGTATTCGTGAGAAAGTCCGCTCGGCTCAAAGAGCGCGATAAAGCCGCCGAGGAGATTGTAGGTTGCAAGGAAGGTGTAAATCCATTCGCTCACGCGCTTATTTTTTATAAACGGGACTATTAGGCAAAGATACATTGGCACGGAGCAAAGCTGGAACGGGAAAATCCACCATTGATAATTGCCACCTCCGATATAGAAGGTATAAAAGAGCTGCTTATATATCTCGCACACGGCAAGAAATGCGCCGCACGAGAAAATGATTATTTTGTTTGCGCGTTCGCCTGTGCGGCGGAGCAAAAACGCTAAAAGAATACAAATAGCAAGTCCGCCGATTAAAAATATCAAGTGAAATGCGCCGTATGCCTTCGGCTTTTCCATTCCCCAAGCGGTTAGTGCCATAAGCTCGTACATAATTTTCTCCTTTAAGTCGAAATTTGTCGTTTATAGGGAAATTATACCACCGTGTCTTTTAATAGTCAAGACCTTAGTTGAATTTAGAATTGTTCTCTTTCTCTGTTGACTATTTATATTAAAGATGATAAAATAAAATTAATATTTTACCGAAGGAGAAACGATATGCCAGGATATGCAAATTACAAAACGCTTTACAAGGAAGAATATAACTGCTTAAGGGACGAGGGATACGACGTTGACGCATATAATCAGCCAAGTGCCGACAGTGGAGATTTTTTGCCGTTTCCAAACGAGTGCGACTCGTATAACGAGGGGGATGACCGCGAGTTTTGGAAGCGCGCTTACTACAATTTGATTAAGGTGAGAGAAACGCCTATTCGCGCAGATTACCCATACGACGAGGTAAACGATTTTGAGGGAATTATGGCGCGCGCACACGAAGCGCCCGTGCTTGAGCCGCTCTCAAACGAGGAATACAC
>JBGVIN010000066.1:0-3190 GCA_045123255.1 Eubacteriales bacterium | reverse complement strand
ACTCTTGATTATAGTTCTCTATGCGCAGAAATAGATGATACAGAGGCGGCTGTGGAAGAGATGATAGGATACAGGACTAAGCTGCTTCGTCCGCCGGAGGGAAAATTCAACGAGGATAACTTAAAATGGGCAAAAGAGCTTGGATATAAAACGGTAATGTGGTCATTTGCTTACGACGACTGGGACAATAATAGACAAATGAACAGGGAAGCGGCAAAAAAGAAAATACTTGACAATATTCATAACGGTGAGGTAATGCTGCTTCATCCAACGTCGAAAACAAACGCTGAAATCATTAAAGACGTAATTATTGAGCTTAAAAAGCAAGGCTTTAGATTTGGTACCTTAGAGGAATTATGTCAACAGTAAAAAGAACCGCGAGCTTTTTCGTTTGTATCTTGATTTTATTTGGAATTTGTCCGACACGCGCACAAAACACACCGGTCTATAATTATAAAAGCAACGAGGCAAAGAAAATTGCATTGACCTTTGACGACGGACCGCATCCGAAAAAAACTAAAAAAATTATTGACGTGCTTGAAAAATACGGTGTCACAGCCACCTTTTTCGTAGTGGGCGTGAACGTAAAAAATTACAGTGACGGAATGAAGGAAATTATCGACGGCGGATACGAAATAGGTAACCACACCTATTCCCACAACTTACTAAAAAATAGCGATATCGATAACGTCAAAAAAGAGATTTTGTCAACGGAAAATGAAGTTAAAAGGCTTGGTGGACACGTGAGCAGCTTAGTAAGACCCCCGTGTGGGCTTTTCAGTAAAAGCTTAATTGATTTTTCGTGCGATAACGGCTATAAAATAGTACTTTGGAACGTTGATACTAAGGACTGGGAGCATGCAAGCAAGGAAAAAATAACAAACGCAGTAATGTCAAGGGTAAAGGGTGGAGATATAATTCTTTTTCATGATTATATTAGCGGAAAAAGCAACACCGCTGAAGCACTTGATTATTTAATTCCTAAGCTTTTGGATTTAGGCTACGAATTTGTTTCGGTTAGCGAGCTTTTGCAATAAAAAAGAATTCGGTGAAAGCCGAATTCTTTTACTTTTTATTTTATTAAATTAAATTTGCTCGCCTAAATCCTCGTTTGTTTCAGGCGTAATTTCAAGCTCTGCGTCTGTTTCGTCGTCACTCTCAGGCAAGCGCTCGACAATCCTTCTTGCATCCTCCTCGTTCATCATATATTTGATGATATTCGGATATGCGGCGTAAACGCCGATAAAGTCAAAGAGAGCAATAGTAATAATGAATGGCAAAATAATACCGATCGGTGCAAAAATAATTGCAAGACCAACGTTGAATGCAAGCAAAATACCGCAACCGACAAGAGCCATAAGGTTTCTCTTTATACCCAAAATCGCAAACGAGCAAGCGTTTTTGATAATTTTTCCTATACTTAAATCAAATGTGAAAATCATAATGTAGATATATGGGCGGATAAAGAAATAGAAAAGCAGCATAGCAGCAGTTAAAAACATCATAATGAGGTTAAACGTGTTATCGCTATTTCTGAATAAAAATACAATATCGTAAAGTAAAAACGCAAGAATTATGAAATCGAGCGCACCTATGATAAGTGACTGCTTAACGTTGCGCTTTATGATATAGAAAAAGTCGGAAAGTGGGAAAACAGGGTCGCCGCTCATAATGTTACGGTAGATATACGTTGTGCCAACCTTTGTAAAGCCCCATGTAAAAATAGTAAAGAGTGAAAGAGCAAATAAAATAATAGTTGCAATACTGTAAACCTGTGTTGTGTTGTGCAAGCCGTGTATGCCGACGAGTGCGCTTGAAGCATAATTTTCAGTATTCGCGAGCGTTGCTTGGAATGGACCCCAAGAAAGCGAAACGGGTGCGTAGGAGTATTTATCAAACATACCCGAAATAGCAATTAAAAGAAAAACTATCGGGAAGTTGCCGAAAGCAAAGATAATGTTTGCGGTAAGCAGCTTGTTAAATTTGAACCACGCTAACTTAAAAAAGTTTACAACGCTCGGTGTTTTTAATGCGTTTATATCCGCTTTTTCGTTCGCTTTGCCCCTTTTATAATACCAGTCGAAAATATTAAACCGTTTTTTCGGCTTGTTATTTATTTCTTGTTCGTTATTATTCATTTTATCACCTTATTTGTTAAGCTCGGCAAGCTCAAACGCCCTATGCTCGCACGCCTTCATTGCGTCAGCTATAATTTTTTCAACGTTTTCCGCTTCAAAAACGTTAAGCGCCTTTTCCGTTGTGCCGTTTGGGGATTTGACCATTCTGATTTGCTCGTCAAGTGTTTTGTCGCTTGATAAAACCATATTTGCAGCACCGATAAACGTCTTGGAAATAAGCTCAACCGTGTTGTCGTAGTTAAAGCCGAGTGATTTTGCACCCTCATACATCGATTTAATGAAAAGATAAACGTAAGCAGGTGAGCTTGAGGTTATAGCAGTCAGTGCGTTAATGTCCTTTTCATCAATTTCAGTAACAATACCGCAGGAAGCGAAAATCGATTTTACAAACTTAAATTCGTCATCATTTACGTATTGGTTTTTGCAAAGCGCCGTAACACCCTGTCCTATAAGGAGCGGTGTGTTTGGCATTGTGCGAATAAGCTTGATTTTATCAAAATTCTTTTCAATTGATTCCATTGTAACGCCGGCACAAATTGAAATGAAAATTTTTTCTTCAATATTAACTTTTATCTCAGCCAAAACGTCCTTGATGTTTTGCGGCTTAACGGAGAAGAATATATAATCTGCTTCGCTGATTGCCTTATTTAAGTCACTTGCTTTTGAAAAAGTGCTTGGAAATTTTTCAAATTGTGCTTCGTTTTTATCATATAAAATTATATTTGCGTCGTCAACAAGCTTCGCACGTGAAATTCCGCACGCAATAGCGTAAGCCATATTTCCTGCGCCTATAAATAAAATCTTATTCAAGATGTAATCCTCCAAAAGTGAATTTAATTAATTTTAACACATTAAATCATTTATTGCAAGCGATATATCAATATTTATAAAAGTTATTGACTATTGAATAAATTTGGTATATAATCATTCTGTAAAAAACATCGGAGTACAAAAATGAAGCGAAATTTTCTTTCAAAAATATTTTCACGCATTCCCACGCTTGAAACTGAAAACCTTTTACTTAGATCAGTTAAGCGCTCGGATCTAAAGGA
>JBGVIN010000065.1:0-18821 GCA_045123255.1 Eubacteriales bacterium | reverse complement strand
GTATGGGCTACCGCTTTGAGGAAAAATGAGAGCTAAATCAACCAAAAGAAAGCACCTGTCGATAAGCTTACATATTTTTATATCGATGATTGCGCTCTGCCTTGTCTTAATTGCATCTCTTTGGCTTTTCCAGGCGATGTTTTTAAGAATAGTGTTCAGAACCGTTAAGGAAAGCACGGTATCACAAATTTCGAGCAATATCACATCAAAAATTGATGACCCTAATCTTGGGCTTTTCCTAAAGGAGCAGTCAAGTCAATACGGTGACGATATCGGAATTGCCGTAGTGCCGATAACAGAGGGCTTTACCGAGGACTTTTTACATCTTCACGGAAACACGGAAATCTCCTCCGTCAACGGCAAAGCAAACAAGGAGGAATTAACCTCTCTACTTCGCTTCGCTTACCAAAGTGAAAGCCACGAATATATAACCGGAAACGACTTTGAGCTTATTTTTGTAAAGCTTGCAGGTAAATACGAGGACGGCACTCCATCCCATATGATTATAATAAACACGGATACACAGCCGCCTGCTCTTACCAAATTTGCGTTCCACATTTTGCTTCTTTTAATTTCGGTTTTGGCACTTGCCGTTTCCGTTGCAATATCATTTATAATTTCAAGAAGAATTTCAGCACCTATATCGCAAATATATAAAAAGGCAAAGGGCCTCTCTCTTTACGACTACGACGTTACGTTTGACGAAAAGGGTCCGCGCGAAATTTGCGAGCTTGCGGGTGCGTTAAATTCCGCCACGGGAGAGCTTAAAAAGCTCAGTGCAACACAAAAGGAGCTTATTGCAAATATTTCGCACGATTTACGCACTCCGCTTACTATGATTTCGGGGTACAGCGAGGTTATGCGTGATTTTCCCGAGGAGGTTACTCCTGAGAATATGCAAATCATCATCGACGAAACGGCGCGTCTGAATTCTCTTGTTAACGACCTTTTGACCGTTTCAAAGCTTCAATCAGGCACGCAATCGATAAATATGACTAAAATTTCGCTCACAAAAGCAGTTCTTGACACGGTTAAGAGATACGAAAAGCTGCTTGAGCATAAAAGCTACCTCGTCACCTTTGACTATGACTGTGAGGTCTTTGTGCAAGCCGATGAAACAAGACTTTTGCAGGTTGTTTACAACCTTGTAAATAACGCAATTAACTATACAGGTGAGGACAAAACGGTAAGAATTGTCCAAGAGGTAACGGATGATGTTGTCAGAATTTCCGTCATCGACTCAGGCGAGGGCATAAGCGAGGAAAACCTTCCGCTCATTTGGGACCGCTACTACAAAATAGACAAGGTTCACAAGCGCGCCATAAACGGCACAGGACTTGGTCTTTCCATCGTTAAAAACATTCTGCTCTTGCACGGCTCACGCTTCGGCGTTTCAAGCGAAATCGGCGTCGGCTCCACCTTCTGGTTCGAGTTCCTCGTCGAGGAGAAACGGGAGCGCGCGTAACTTGAAATTATACAAATATATCTATATAGTTAAACAAACAACCACTCAACACCTTTCGGTGAAGAGTGGTTGTTTTTTTGTTTTGTGGGTTCTAATGTGACAAACTCACATCAATTTTTAAGGAATTGCGTATTTTAATCGCGTTCCTCGTCAGGAAGCACAACTACTCCGTCATCTCTAATTCCGCCGCCACTTGTATCCTTTGCAACTTCGATATTATAGGTTGATGCCTCGCTTGCAATAACAATTATCGTATATGTCTTTTCTGAATCGAGGTTTTCCTCAGCTATATCGATTTCAACGCCGTTATACATAACCTTAACAGTTAACGCATCGTTGATAAATACATACTTACCAGTGGAATTTGGCTTGAATTCAAGAACTTTTCCGCCTCTTATTACATTTTTTTCTGTAATAATTACATTGTTACTTCCAGCAACAAGAGCCTGTATCTCAGGTGTAACTGTTGCATCAGCAAATTTAACGTCGTTAAGTCCTTCTGCCTTTACAAGCCAGCTGCCGTCAGTATCTCTGTTGAAATCAACGAAGTTGCCCTCAAAGTAATAATCGTTATACATTATAGAGTAAGCAACCGCTTCGCTGTAAGTGTTGGTTGATGCGTTGTAAATTTGAACCACGCCTGCGTTGCCGCCGTCGGTTGAAGGAACTATTGTTATCGTATATTCTACGCCGTCAACGGTAACTGTGTAAACGCCGCCGAGCTCGTTTTCGTCCTTAAAGCCGTTATAGGAAATTCCTGTTTCAACCAGCTCCTCAAATGAGGTTGGAGCTGAGAATACCTGTGGTACAAGCAAGCTTGGGTTTTGGAAGCACCAGTTGTCAAGCGGATCCTTTGAAATATAAATGCCGCTTTCCTCGCCGAATACGTAAGCACCGTCAACTATTGTATAAGCAAACGTGCCTGAGTTGTTACCGTTAGCCGGGTCAACTACCTTCAAGATACCGCTTGTCGCGCCGTGTGAGTTAGGCGTAAAGGTAAGCTCAAACTTCATAACGAAAGTAAACTCGTACTTGCCGCCAAGACCGTTTGCGTCAGTTGCATTTTGCTCCTTTTCAAGGTTGAAGTAAACTGAAATTTCGCCAACCTCTGTTGCCATAGGAATAAATATTACCTCTTGACGCTCTTTCAAGTTCATTGTGAACTCATAGCCGTTTTTGTTGTCATGATAGCTGATAAGCTCTCTTGAATCAGCCATCAAGCCGTAGCCCTTTGGCAAGTAGAACACGTATTTGCCCGCTTCGCCTGCAACGAATTCAAACGCATTTGCTTCGTTGTATTCGTAAGTTTCCACAACGTTCATTGTAAAGGAAGGACCAACGGTTGGATCCTTAATAATTATCTCTTTTGCAGGCTTATATGTATATTCGATTGTGTAATCAGGCATATCGATATAAGGTGTTCTTACAAGCATAAGCTCGTATCTTTCGTTAATTACAAGAGCAAAGCCCGTAAGGTCGCTACCCTCGTTAACGGTAAGTGAAATCTCGCCGTTTTCATATGCATATGAAGCAGTTGCTTCCCAAACTTCATCCTCTGCACCGAACATTGGGTTGCCGAGTATTACAAACTTAAATATAGCTGTTCCGTTGGTTGCGCCTGCTTCTGCCGGAATAAACTTAATGCTACCTGATGCGTCGCCATATTCATCAACGATTTCGTAATAGCCCTTCAAAATATCCGCTGCGCTCGGAGCTGCCTTTACGTTAAGTGAAAGCGTTGATGTAACACTTGCGTCAAGCGCGGATGCTATTGTAATTTCGTATTCTCCCACTGCCAATGCGCGTACTATCCAGCGGTTGCCGTCCTTTTCAAAGGTGATTTTTGAAGCATCGCCGCTTGTTACTGTCGGCATACTGATATATGGGCTCTCGTAGCTGTTGTTTGGCTTTGCGCCGAGAATGAATTCAAGACCCTCGTAAATTTCAAATGAGGTTACTGTCTTTTCTTCATCGTCAAGGGCAACTGTCGGCTTGATTTTTGAAGGTGCCATATACTCTACAACTACTGTAAACGAGATTCTGTCAAGATCGCTTGAAACAGTAACCTCGTATGTTCCGTCCGTGAGTGCATACATAGAGATCGGATAGTTGAGCCAGCCGGCTTCAAGTCCTACCGCTTCAATAGTATATTTATTGAGCTCTGCATATTCCAAAAGCTCATCGCCAACTATCAAGGTTAAGCCGTTTGAGTAACCGGGAGCAATTGTAACAACGCTGCCGTTTGTAACTCTATCGCCCGTTGCCTCGTTGAAAAGAACAAGCTCTTCAAATATGTATTTGCTTGCAGGATATGGGTTAGGTGCGTCCTTAGAATCGTAAGGATCGCCGAACGCTTGTGTGATAGATTGGCTAACAATGCAAGCAACTGTGTTCTCGCCGCCCTCTACGTAAAGCTCAGACTCGTATCTTTTTTCATCAAGAACAAGTGATGTAACGCCCATTCTTTCCTCGTCAAGCGTGAACTCAACGTTTGCTTGAATGTAGTAGTATCCTGCATTGTAGAAATATGAGAATGAATATTTTGAGTTTTCCTCATCGCAGGTATAGTTGAATCCGCTTGCATCCTCACTTATACCAAGGGTATAAAGTGTAACAAGATATTCCTCAACCGTTGTGCCTGTTGCAATATCAAATATGCCTGAGAAGCTGAGCACGCTTGCTTCGTCGAAGTCAAACTCTCTTTGTACGTAATTATCAACGTCAACGTTAACAACGAACGCAACGTCATTATATTGACCGCAATATGAAACGTATTTCTTATTGCCGTAGCTATCAGTTATTAAAATATAGTTATCGTAAACCTTAATTGAGCTTGAGCTTGGGTAATTGTAGTCCTCAAGCGGATAATGCTCGTTTGCTTCAATCTCGATAGAGTTTCTTTCGTCACCGATATACTCGTCGATATTGTCCATAAGTGAAGCAAAGTCGATTTGACCGCACTTATCGCAGCGCGCGTCCTCATCGTCGCTGTCGCTATGCTCTTCCTCGCCGCTTATAACGTCACAGCCGCACTCTGTCTTGTGCCAGTGGTTAATGCCGTCCTTTTCCCAAGCCTCGCTCCACGCATGCTCTGCCTTGTCCTTTATAACGTCGCAGCCGCAGGTAGATGCGTACCAGTGATAAGTACCGTCATATGAAAGTGTGTCCGCATATGTATGCTTGCAAATGCTTGCGCCGCAGGTTGGGCAGGCGGTGTCGTCCTCGTCGCCGTTATGCTCCGCCTTGTCCTTTGTAACGTTACAGCCGCAGGTTGCAGCATGCCAGTGATATGCGCCGTCGCTTGACCATGTCTCCTCGTACGTATGCGCGCACATTACGTATGCACAGGTATCGCAGTTACCGTCCTTGTTGCTATCCGCGTGAGCGCCGAGATTGATTGCATCAATTTCACAGCCGCAGCTTGGTGCCTTCCAGTGATTTGCTTCGTCGCTTGACCACTCGCTTGCGTATTCATGTGAGCATACAACGTACTCACAAACGTCACAAACGCCGTCCTTGTTGCTATCTGCGTGAGGTGCTTCATCCTTCTTTTGAGGGTTGCACGCGCAGGTTGATTGATAATAGTGTGTGTTTTCGTCGCTTGACCAAGTGTTGGCGAAGGTGTGTGCGCAAAGAACGTACTGACAAACGTCACAATTACCGTTTTTGTCCTCGTCCTTATGTGCGCCGTAGTTTGCTACCTCGCCTTGGCAGCCGCAGGTTGCTTCGTACCAGTGTCCGTTTGCATCGGTGGTATATTCAGTGCTGTACGTATGACCCTTACAGCCCTCGTCGTTACCGCCGCCACAGGAAGCAAGCACGAATACCATAGCAAGCGCAAGAATAACCGCGATAGCTAAAGCAATTCTTTTTTTCATTTCTTTTTCTCTCCTTTGATATTTTCTAAGGGTTGGGGCGCAAATGGCGCCCCTTCCTTTTACTTAGCTTAAATTATTTGATTTCCTTGTAATATGCACAAGCATAAAGCCACTGTGATGCATCGTTTGAGTCAACGGTGCATTGATGTGCCTTACCGTTTTCATCTCTCTTTATAAAGCCGGTTGTTTCAACCCAGCCCTCTCCGTCAGCGAAGTATCTGTGACCTACGCTAAACTGATAAAGGAAGATTTTTATTTCCTCGGTTACCGCAACCAAGCCGTCGCTGTTTGCATATGCTTGAATACCCTCAAAGCCTATATTTTCGGGCTTGATATGTCGGCAGTTTGTTCTGCAAAAATCATTCGGGCAATCACTTGTACAAGCCATATCGGTGTATTGACCCTCGTGACAGGGGCAATATTCATCGCAGTAATAGCTTCCGCCGTTATATTCGCCCTCATTTCTCGTTGCAAGGTCAGTGTAGCCCTCGATAAAGTGCTTATAGTTTATTCTTCTGCCATCGGGGAACACGAGCGATAAATCCTTTGCCTCCTGCTCGATAACCGTAAATGCACGGTCAACAAATCTTGTAGGCAGAGTGATATAAGCATATAAAATAGGTCCGTAGCCGCCCGTTTCGGGGTACTCCTCCTCATTATAAAGGTGGTAGAAGTTGTCGCCTCCGTCCTCCTTTTTCCAAAGCTTATACATTGTTTCGTCGAAAAGATAAGCGTTTTCGCGTCCGTCAAGCGGTCTTTCCGCACCGACAAGCTCGAATTTTGTATCGTCGTATTCAATTCTACCCGCAAGATACGTTTCTTCGCTTTCCTGCTTTACGTACATATCGTACTCATTTTGCGACAAGCTCTCAAAGCCGCCGTTTAGCTGAATTGCAAAGATAACCTTAACAGGATAGTTATCCTGATTTTTTGCATCAACGTGTACACCGTAGGTTAAAACGTTTCCAATCATATCCTGCGAAACGTCTATTCCGCCTAAGAAGTTCTTTGTGTAAATTCCCTCCGTGCCGCCGTCGTCAACGGTTTTGTCAAACCATTTTGCAGCAAACGTGCCTGTGTATAAATCACAGTAGGGGTTGTACTTTTCAGCGGTTGTGTCCATCCAGCTCTCAACGGTATACATACCCGGGGTTGTCGGTCTGAACTGATAGTAAACTATATGCTCGGGGCTTTTTAATTCAACCTCGTAAACCGCGGTTTTGGAAACCTCTATACAGGTATAAAGTCCTGTGCCGTTGCCCGTTGTTCTTTGAATATCGTAAATATCGATAACAACGTTTCTTTGGTCGTTTGTTGCCATATGTACGTTGGGGTTATACGCCAAGCGTGCAGGCAAATTTGAAAGCGTAACGCGATAGTCGCCGTCAAGACCCTCAACTCCCGCAATTCCCTTGGAGTTTATCTTAGCTGACGCAATTTTCTTGTCAGCCGTCCACATAACGGTGATTTCCTCAGTCGGTATATAGTGCTGACCGTGGTAGCGAAGTGAAACGGTAAACGCCTCCTCGCTAAACTCTCCGTCACCTCCGCCTCCGCCCGAGGTATCCGTGTCCGTGCCGCCTGCGCCCGTATCCGTATCCGTGTTAACGGGTGGCTTGAAAACGCCGCAGGATGAAAGGGACAAAATAAAGATGAGTGCTAAGATAAGTGATAAAATTTTCCTTGTGCTTTTCATTTTATCTCGCCTCCCCTTGTAGCCCTTACAGCCTTGGCTTTTTTCTTTAATTTAATTACTCTTACCGCAACGTCGAAAATGAAGATTACGAGTGAAGCTATCATAAACGGAATAACGAAGCTGTATTCGTAGGTTGCGAGGTCGTTTTCGTCATTTTCGATTATAATTCCGCCCTCCTCGCGTACAATTCCGTCAACGAATGCGTGGAGTGAGGACGCCGTGTAGCTTTCAAACATATTGTATTCAGGCTCGTAGGAAACCGTCTTATAAACGGTTGCGTTTATGCCATCCTTGTTTTCGTCGTATGAATAATTAAGAGTGATTTTGTAAATGCCGCACTCGCTTATATCAATGTCGGCAAAATATTTTTGTGTATCAAACGTGAGTGAAATAGGCTCAGTTACCGTGCCGTTTGGCTTTGTCACCACCATAGTCACCGCGCCGTCGATGCGAAGGCTGGACGGAACAACTGTAACTGTCGTTTCAATGCCGTGGTCGTCAAGCGTTACCTCAAACGGATAATCAATCTTTTGGCTTGGCAAATTGGATTTAACCATATTTCCAAAAAGAAGTGACTTAAACTCGTCGTCCCAGCTTGATGTGAAATTACCCGACGGGCTTGTTGCAAGCGTTGCAACGCGACCGTTACCGTATTCGCGCCATGCGTAAAGCGGAACTCTTACCGTTGCGCTTTCCTTTTCATAGTCAACGCTTAAAACAACGGTTGCGTCAACCTTTGCGCTCGTTTGAATGTAGCCCTGTACGTTTGGAACGGCGGTAATATCGTCGCCCTCTCCCTTTAAGCCTACAAGGAGTAAATCCTTCATTTGCTCAATGTGAACGGGAGTGTCCTTTTCTATGATAACCTCAGTCACCTCGTCGGCAACCTCGGCAAAAATAAGCTCCTCAACGTTGTCAACGTCCTCAAGGTAGAAATAAGTACCTCTTGTCGCACCTGCAATTTTTTTAAGAAGGTCAATTGAGTTTTCGTCAGGTGTTGAAACGTTTATAGTTGAAGCAACTATACCGTATGCGCCAAGCTCTCTTGCAACAGAAAGCGGATTTTGGTCAAACTCATTCGTTTTACCGTCGGAAATAAGCATAATCTGCTTTTCCTTATAGTCATACGATTTCATAATAGTGCAAGCACGCGCAAGCGCTGTGCCAAGGAACGTACCCTGAGTTGGCTCAAGACCGTCAATTAACTGACTGATTTGATTTCTCTTATCTCCCACTCGTACAGGCGGTTGAAGCGTTTCAACGTCACCCGAGAAGGAAATCACACAAACCATATCGTCGTCCGCAAGAAGCGAAAGAAGTGACTTTGCCGCCTCCTTCATAGCTCTGAACTTGTACGCCTGGTTCATACTGTGGGACGTATCAAGCACGAGAGTGTACATCTTAACGTCGCTGTTTTGGTTACCGTAGCTAACCGCAAGCATATCGGAAAGCGCACCGAGGTTTTTGTCATCCTTGTTTTGAATTTCAAGGTTGCCCATTGTAGTCAGGTTCTTGCCGTGCTGTGAAACAACGATTTCAACAGCGTGTAAAAACGACGTAACGTTAGGAAGGGCGCGTATATCTACGTTTGAAATTATTATTTCATCGTAACCCGAAAGCTCCTCAACCGTATAAGGCAGAGTGGTGAGCGGCTTGCCCGGCTTTACAAGCACCGCATTGACGTTTGCATTCTCCCCAAGAAGCGAGGTTAGCGTATCAATGTCGGATTGCTTTTCGGTAACGAGCAAAACGTCAATTTCAGGGTCGATTTCCTGTGTGAAAATAAACGTGTTGTTTTCAAGACAAATATCGCTCTGGGGCTCGATTTCAACGCGGTAGTCGTAAACGCCCGCCTCGCCCGTTTCAAGCGGAATTCTTATCATATTGTAGCCGTAGGTCACGCTCTCAACCGTGAACGGACGTGCCTTGTACTCCTCATCATCGGGTCCCTTTACGTAAAGAGTTACCTTTGACTGTCCCTCATAGCTTGACTGAAGAAGCACCTTTGCCTCACTGTCAATATTAAGATAGGTCTTTGGAGTTACCTGTACGTCGCTTATCTGAACCTCGCGCTCGCTTTCCTCTATTGTGCTGTCAATAAAGATTGCGTCGAGCTGAATGTTCTTTTGTTCGAGCTGCTCCATAGCGGAAATAAGCGCGCCGCGACTGTTTTCATCAGTCGATTTACCGTCTGAGATAAGCACCATTTTCTTAATAACGTCGTCCTTATAAAGAAGCGCCGTTTCTTTAAGTGCTGATGCTATATCCGTTGCGGATTTATCTACCTGTGCCGTCTTTACGCTAAGTGGCTCCTTGCCTGCCTCGTAAAGCACAACCGAGTCCTTACCGAAGCAAACTACGCCGAGCTTAGTGTTTTTCGGCAAATTTTGTGACATTTCATTTATATATTCGTCAACGCGGTCAAGCTCACGATCAGACGAATACGATACGTCCGCAACGACGTAAACCGTCGTTTCAGTAAGCACCGTGGTCACCTTCGTGCCCGCAGCCGCCAAGGTAATTAAGCACACGATAACAATATGCATAATAAGTGAGGCAACCGCACTCTTTTGTCTGTTTTCCTTCCTAATTGCAATAATGAACGGAATTACAACAAGGGAAAGGAGCGGTATGGCAAGGAGAAGTAAATATGGATTATCGAAGTTGACGCTTCTCATACATATACACCATCCAATCTGCCGCGAAAATAACCATTATAGCTATAAATATAATGATAGCGGGGTTAAACTCTCCGTCAAGGCGGTCACCGCTCGGTGTGCCGAGTATGGAGAAGTTTTGTTCAATCACAGTCGGCACGCGCTCCTCAAGCGGCACCTCGGCAAAGAGCCGGTGCGTTCTTACAGTACCGCCTGCCTCTACCTCTACTGTGTACGTGCCTGATTCGTTAAGCACGTATTCGTTCATAGTTTTTTGTGTGTCAAGGTATTTAACCTCACCGCTCGGCGAGATAACCTTTACGCTTTCACTGTTTGCAACCGTATTTATTATAACCTCGTCACCCGCAACAAAGCTCGACTTATCAAGCACGGTTGGGAAGCTGTAATTAAGAAGGTTGCGCATAAGATTTACAAAGTCGCCCGATACGGGAAGGTTTGAATCGTGAAGGTCAAACGCAAATACGACCGTTCTGTTTCCGTATGAGTTTTCACCCGCCATAATAAGCGGCACTCCGTCATAGGAATATAAGGTCATATAGTCACCGTAGGTGCTGTATCTTAAATATCTTATCAAATAAATATCCTTGGTAATAAGTCCGTTAAGGAGCTTTCTTACCGCGGTTTGCGACGAGGTTGATTTTTCAATAACGACAGGCTCGTTAACCAAAACCTCGGAGCGATAGCTAAATCCCGTATTTTCAAGGCTCTTAGTTGAATTTATCATCCAAACAGCGCCGCTTTCGGGAAGCGTTGACGGTGTATACGAATCAAAAACGTAAAGACCGAAGCCCTTGCCTGCGTACTTTTCCTCGTATTCCTGCGGAGTTACCGCGGTTACGTCATAGTCACCGAGCGAGTCGATAACCGCCTGTAAAAAGAACGGCGTTTCACTAACCACTACGGTTTTATATTGCTTTTCGTTTTTGAGGTTATATACTATTGCTTCACTGTCCGCGCCGTATGAGTCCGCATTTGAAATCACCGCCTTCACGCTTGAATAGCTTGGCTTTTCAAGCAAAATAACGGGAAATTCAAAATTGTAGTCTGCGCCGAGCGGCACAACGAAGCTCGCCGCCGCACTTGGCGTTTCCGCCTCGTCAACGTAAATTTCAACCTTCAAGGTTGACGGCTTCTTGTAGGAGTTTAATACACCCGTTACGTAAAGACCGCTTTTACCCGAGATTTCCTGCTTCATTTCGCATTTAAGACCTGTTATGCCGAAGTTGTCCTCGCCGCCTGCCACGTTAACCACCGTTACGTTTTGATGCGTGCGGTAGGTTTTGTCCGTCACAAGATAAGTAAGGGTCGAGGGACGGCTGTCAAATCTCTCTTGTGCCAAGCCCGTTGCCGCAACGATATCTGCACTTGTGTAGGAGGGCGTAAGCTCGCTAAGGAGCTTTCTTGCATTTTCCTTGCTCTTTAAGCCCTCGTAAACTATCGAGCTTTCGCTTGAAGCGTAAATCAAGGTAAATTCGCTTCCGTTAGGCGCTTTTTCGATAAGCTCATCAATTTCACCCTTGCCAAGCTCGAAGCGGGAAACGCCATCCCCGTTTTCCATATTCATTGACGACGATGCATCAAGAATAAAGGTGTACTCGTTTGCTCTGTCCTTCAAGGTGAATATTGGCATAACGAGCGCGAGTGAGATAAGAAGTATCATAAGGAGCTGTAAAATAAGCGCAATAATACCGGAAAGACCGCTAAGCGGATTTCTTCTCTTCAAGAATTTTTCACTAAGCGTCCAAATATACGTTGTGCTAACCGTTTGCTCCGTATACTGACTTTTTATAATGTAGATTATTATAATTGCCGGAATGCCAAGCAGGGCAAGGAGGCAAAGTGGGTATGTAAATATCATTTCAGTACCCCCAAATCTACCATTTTTCCAAAGAATATATCAAAAATGCTTGCGTTTGCAGGCGCTAAGAGATACGTTGCGCCTCTTGCCTCGCAATAATTTTTAACTCTTTCAATAATGAAGCGAAGCGCTTCCTTATACGCCTTGACAATGTCCTTGTCAATCTTTTTGCGGTACGTCTTCATCTGATCCTCTGAATCGAAAAGATGCATCTTTCCGCGAAGCTTTGGATTAAGCTCGTCTGCTGACAAAACCTGCACGCACATAACGTCCCTCTTCTTTGAAACGAGGTGGTCAATTGCACCGTCGAAGTCCTCGTCTGTCAAGAAGTCGGAAATTATAACCGAGAAGCCGTCGCCTCTGCCAACCTTAGTTGGTAAAACCGCCTCGGTAAGACAAAAATCACCGTAGAATTCAATATTATTAAGCTTGCCTATTTCGCCAAGGTAGGACTCCTTGCCCACCATGCCCGAAATTATTTCGTCAACCGTATCGCCGTGAATGGCGTACACCGACACCTTTTCCATTTCGCAAACGGAAAGGTATGCAAGTGCGGCGGCAAGCCTTAATGCTTGCTCAGCCTTTTCGTCACTTCCGTGAACCATTGAGCGGCTTGCGTCAATATAAATTCTTGTGTGCATCTGTCTTTCGTCGTAATAAAGCTTTTCGTAAAGCTTATCAAAACGAGCGTATGCGTTCCAGTCTATCTTGTTTATATCATCTCCGGGGAGATAATCGCGGTAATCAGCAAATTCACAGGATGAGCCGAAGCTTTTTGATTGGCGGTTACCGCCAAACATACCGGCAACGTTGTTTTTAAGGATGCTACATAGCGACTCTATCTGCGCCAAAAGCTCCTCGTTGATTGTGAATTTACTCATTTTATGCCTTCTTTGTTTCCTTTATAATCATTGAAATTACGTCGTCAACGCCAAGCTTGTCGTTAATTGCCGTGAAGTTCACCTTTATTCTGTGGCGAAGAACAGGGTATGCAAGCTCGCTGATATCGTCGTATGATACGTTATATCTGCCGTCCATAAGAGCCTTTACTCTTGCACAGGTCATAAGCGCCTGAGCCGCACGTGGGGACGCGCCGTATTTTACGTATTTTTTCGTTGAAGGAGCAGCACCCGCAAGCTCAGGGTGAGTGCCCGAAACGAGCTTAATTGCATATGCAAGCACGTCATCAGCAACCAAAACCTCGGTAGCAAGCTCTCTCATTTCGAGAATTTCCTCGCCGTTAATAACTGCCTCGGCAGTTTCAGCAAGTGTCTTTTGTGTCATCTTAACGATATCGATAAGCTCCTCGTCTGACGGGAAATTAACGATAAGCTTGAAAACGAAACGGTCCATTTGAGCCTCAGGAAGCGGATAAGTACCGTCCTGCTCTATCGGGTTTTCGGTTGCAAGCACAAAAAACGGCTCGCTAATCTTATGTACGTCGTTACCAACCGTTACCTTATGCTCCTGCATTACCTCAAGCATAGCTGACTGTGTTTTCGGAGTTGCACGGTTGATTTCGTCCGCAAGCACTAAGTTTGCAAAGATAGGACCCTTTCTGAATGACGTATTAAGTCTGCCGTTTTCGTCCTTTTCAACAATATTTGCACCTGTAACGTCAGACGGCATTAGGTCAGGGGTAAACTGAATACGTGAGAATGGGAGAGATAAAACCCTGCCAAGTGAACGTACCAAACGTGTCTTACCAACACCCGGTACACCCTCAAGAAGCACGTTACCGCCGGCAACTATTGCGATAATTACGTTATCGATAATCTCTGCTTGTCCAACCACGTCCTTCTTTAATTCGTTCTTAATTTTTGCAACCTTTTCGCTAAAGGATTTTACCTTTTCAAGCTGCTTTTCCTTGTTTACACTGTTTTCCATTTTAATTACTCACCTTTCTCTTCTTCAAGACCTCTATATAGGATTTCAAAATAGCTTTGAATTGCTTTCTTTTCCTCTTCGGTATAATTTGAATTTGTCATTATTTGATAATACGCATCAAGCACCTGACCGTATTTAATGTGTGAATTTGATTCTCTGTCGTAGATTGCGTCGTTGCTACCGAAAACGTCACCGTCACCGTAGCCGCCGCCGTGGCTGCCCTCTTCCTCTTTGTTGTCGGGGTCCTCGATATCAGTCGGCTTTCTTTCCGAGGTGTTATCCTCGCGGTTTATAAGCGGTAAGCCGAACATTTTTCTTATCTCGTCGCTTGCGCCGAAGCCAACGGAATAATTCTTGTTTTGTCTGTCAAGCTCCTGATAAATTTTATCGCCGAGCAAGAAGAAAATTTCGCCCTGACCCTCAGTACCGACGGTTGCGCGATAGTTTATTACTCCCGTCTCCATATCAGCGGCAAGACCGTCAAGACCGTTTGCTATCTTATATAATTCGGTATAGAGCGTATCCGCAGGATCAATACCGCTCTTTTCAAGCTGATTTTTTAAGCTAATCGCGCTATCTCTTATCAGTCCTATCGTTTCCTCGTTGATTTTTGCAAAATCGGCGTTTTCCGTGCCGAAATCTCTATGCTCGAAATAAGCTCTCATTCTCTCGCGCTTTATTACGAATTTTTCCCAATCAAGGAGCGTTACCAAGCGTCCTACGTCTCTTGTAAATATCGTGTCGCCCTGAACTAAGATATCGTGCAGCTCGTATGCTGTGCCTGTTTTTTCCGTTATAGTGTCGATTTTTAATACGCTAAGCGAAATTATCTCGTAAGCCGCGTCCTTTTCCTTCGTCACCTTTAATACGTTAAGGAGCGCCTTTAATTCATCCGCCACCTCTTTTCGTGCCTTTTCTTCCATTTCGGAGCTTTCAACGCGCAATATAATTGCTTCAATTTGTGCAATTTGAATTTCGCTAAGCTCAAACGGCTCAACCTCCTCGCCCGGACGTTCAATTACGTTGTACGGCATAAAAAGCATCACCATAGAAAGAAGTCCCGAGATAACCGCCGCCACAATGTAAGCAGGAAGCGCCTTTATCTTAATTTCCCTTGTGTTTACCGCCTCGGTTTTCCTTTTAACGCTTTCACGAAGAAGCGTTGCCATAGCGCCATCGTCGTTTTTGTATTCAAGCGAGGTTTGCATGCTCTCCTTAAAACCGAACTGACTGTCAAATTTCTTTGCGAGCGCTTTGTCGTTTCGCCTCAAAATAAACCAAGTGATAAAGCCAACCGCCAAGCCCACAAGCTGTGCAAGGCCTGATGGGAGCGCGGTATATAGTAAGTCAATTAGCTGATATTGATCTCCGTAAATCGGGAAGCATCTGACAACCGCCCAAACAAGCGCCCCAGTCAGCCAAGCCGCGATAAATCCAAGCATAAGCGACTTAATAAGGCGAACCGTGTTTGCACGGCGCTTTAACTTTTCAAAGCCGCCCTTTTTCTCCTTCGCCTGCTCGTTTTCCGTTGATTTTTTCCCTGTGACGTCTATCGAAGCATCATCGCCTACGGAGTGGATTTTTTCCGATACGTTTTGTTCCATTCCTTTGTATCGTCCTTTCCATAAATGATTTACTCATAATATATAAATAAATTAGTTTATATAAAATAAATAGTTAGAAATAGTTTAGCAAATTATCACACTGTTGTCAAGAGAATTTCACATCTGTTTACATTTTATTTATTATTTCGACTAATTTTCTATAAAATATACTATTTTTATGCACCTGCGGTGGTGATATGCAATTCCGTTGGAATTGATGATATGCAACCTGCGGTTGGTGATATACACGGTAAACCGTGATGATATACAACGCCAAGGCGTTGATTGTACCGTAAGGGATTAAAAAAGCAAGCGAACGCTTGTCCGCTTGCTCATTAAAAAATTATTCTTCGATATATACCTTTATTACGTTCTTGTTTCCGTTAAGGTCCTTAAATTCGGGAGTTCTAACAAACACGGGAACCTTGCCGCTTTCCTTATAGCTGTGCGCGTTCCAAGGCTCGCAGGTTACAATTTCGCTGCCGTCGCCAAGAAGCACCGCGCCCTTTACCTTATAAGGACAGTCGTAAATTGCAATATCCTCACAGCAGGTATCCTGAACGTAGAGGTAAATTGCGCCGTCGCCCTTTGTAATTCTGCCCCAGTCGTGCTTTGGAATATTAGCAATACCGCAGCCGTAAACCGCCTCGGAGTTGAGCTTCATCCACTCGCCAACCTCACTAAGGATTTCTACCGACTCCTTTGGAATATTTCCCTTTGCGTCAGGGCCTACGTTAAGAAGCAAATTGCCACCCTTGCTTACACATTCCATAAGCATATTTATTACGTTTCTTGCGCTCTTGTAGTTGTGGTCCTTTGCACAGTAGCCCCAGTGACCGTTCAAGGTTATGCAGGTTTCCCACGGAATAGGATTTCCGTTTACGTCGCACACGCCCCACGCAGGTATCATTTGCTCAGGGGAAGCAAAGTCGCCCGAATAAATTTCAGGCTCTGCACTCTTAATATCGCCGCCCATACGGTTGTCAATAATAATGCCGGGCTGAAGCTCTCTTGCCATTTTAACCATATCGGTTGCACGCCACTTCTCCGCCGTCATTCCCTCATACGAGAAGTCAAACCAAATTATATCAATCTTGCCGTAGTTTGTAAGAAGCTCTCTTACCTGTCCGTGCATATAGTCAACGTAGCGCTCGAAATGCTCGCCCGTTTGGTGCTTGTAAGCCTCGTTGCCTCTCATTGGGTGAATTCCGTCGTTATACGCAGGGTAGTCGGGGTGGTGCCAGTCAAGCAAGGAATAGTAAAAGCCTATGCTTATTCCCTCTGCACGGAACGCATCAACGTACTCGCGTACAAGGTCGCGCCCAGCCGGTGTATTAGTTGCCTTATAGTCTGTGAGCTTACTGTCGAAAAGGCAGAAGCCATCGTGGTGCTTCGTTGTAAGCACGGCGTATTTCATTCCCGCTTCCTTTGCCAAGCGCGCCCATTTTTTCGGGTCGTAGTCAACGGGGTCAAAGGTGTCGAAATATTTTTGGTAGTCCTCGATTGTTATTTTTTCATTTGAACGAAGCCACTCTCCGCGTGCAGGGATTGCATAAAGTCCCCAATGTATAAACATACCGAAGCGGTTATGGCAGTAGTCCTTCGTTCTTAATGCTCTTTCACTTTGTATACTCATTTTTCTCTCCTAAACGGTGATTTGGCTTTTTGCCTAAGTTGATTTTATCATTTACATTTGTAAATGTCAAGTAATAAAGGAATTGACATTACAATATTTTTTTGATATACTGAATTTATGAAAAATCCACAATTTTCATTTTGGGTTTCAAATATAGGGCAGGTGAAAAATCCGCCACTGTCAACCGAGGTAAGATATGGAAAAAATACTCATAAATAAATACCCCGCAACAAGATGGAACGATGCAACCCCCGTTGGATGCGGCGTTTTGGGCGCGCTCGTTTACGGTGCGGTTTACGACGAGAGAATTTTAATAAATCACGAAGCGCTTTTTAACTGGTGCGAAAACAAGGAAATCCCCGATATTTCCGCGTGCTTACCCGTCGTGCGCGATTTAATGGACAAGGGCGACTACAAAACGGCGGAGAGCTACTACACAAAAGCGCTTGAGGGCGAAAAATACCATCCGTCAAGCGGAAAATATTACCCTGCGTTTGACTTGCATTTTCTTTTTGAAAATCAAAACGCCTTCACCGATTATTCAAGACAGCTCGATATGAAAAACGGCGTTTGCGTATTAAGATATAAGGAAAACGGCAAAAAATTCAAGCGTGAAATCTTTGCTTCGTCAAAGGACGGTGCAATCTTCGTTCGCCTGCGCGCAGAGGTGAAGTTTAACGTTAAGCTCGCGCTTGAAAAGCACGACCTTGCCGATTTACCCGACGAGGGCGGTGCAAGCAAGCAAACAAGAGAGCTATACAAAAATTCAATTTACACCGAGCTTCAGTCCTATGGCGGACTTCACTACTCGGGCATGGTCAAGGTTATCAAAACCGACGGCACTCTATCTGAGGGTGCGGACAAAAAGCGCAATATCGATATGTCAGGTCAGGCGTGCTTCGACGGCTTCCTTGGCATAAACGGCGCAACCGAGATAATTTTGGCAGTAAAGTGTGAAAAAACGCCCGTGGGTGCTAAAAATCTATACAAGGCTCTTTCCTTTGAGGACGACTACCAAACCATCAAATTCAGACACAGGGTGTCGTTTTCTTCGCTTTTTGAGCGCACGGAGCTTAATTTTTCCGACGGCGAAAACATCTCCACCGAGGAGCTTTTGTTAAATAGCTATAACGGAGTGGTTGATAACCGCTTAGTGGAAAAAATGGCGGACTTCGGCAGATACCTGCTCATTTCCTCATCGATAGGATGCGAGTACCCTGCCAACCTTCAAGGCATTTGGAACGGTGACTATTCACCTGCCTGGGCTTGCACATATTTCAACAACGAAAACATTCAAATGGCGTATTGGCAGGCGTGCCGAGGCGGTCTTAGCGAGTCGCTTTTGCCGCTCTTTAACCTCTACGATAGCTTCAAGGAGGACTACCGCGAAAACGCCTCAAAGCTTTACGGCTGTCGCGGACTTCTTTTGCCCCTCTTTATGGACAACGGGTGCGGCAAAAAGAAAAATTTGCAGCCACACGTGCTTTATTGGACGGGTAGCTCCGCTTGGATAAGCGCTATCTATTTTGAATATTATCTTTTCACTAAGGACTTAGAGTTCCTTAAAAACCGCGCTTACCCGTTTATGAAGGAATGTGCGCTTTTCTACGAGGATTTTTACGTTTACGACGAGCAAGGCAAGCTTAAATCCTACCCTGCCGACTCACCTGAAAACCGCCCGAACGGTAATTTTGAGGGCGCGGGCGAGATTAGCGCTTCAATAAACCCAACGATGGATTTTGCGCTACTAAAGGAGCTGCTCACAAACCTTATTTTCTCCGCAAGCCTACTCGGAATTGATGCGGCAGACGTTAAAAAATGGCAAAAAATGATTGATGCAATCCCCGAATATGAAATAAACGGGGACGGCGCAATTAAGGAGTGGCTACACCCCGACTTTTTAGATAACTACCACCACAGACATCAGTCACACATTTACCCACTCTTCCCGGGCTATGAGATAGGCAGAGATAACACCGAGCTTTTCGAGGCGTGCAAAATTGCCGTTGAGAAGCGCTTGGTTATCGGCTTAAAGGAGCAAACAGGCTGGTCACTTTCCCATATGGCAAACATTTTTGCAAGGCTTAAGGACAAGGACGGAGTTAAGCGCTGCCTTGAT
>JBGVIN010000064.1:0-3135 GCA_045123255.1 Eubacteriales bacterium | reverse complement strand
CATACTATCATCTCCTTTTTACCATATTATGCAAAAAAGACCGTTTTGAAACGGTCTTTTATAGTTACGACAATATTGCAAATGCGATGCCGAAGTAAATAAGTAATGACAAAACGTCGACAATTGTAGTGATAAACGGGCTTGCCATAACCGCAGGGTCGAAGCCAACGCGCTTTGCAAGCACGGGCAAAATACAACCGACGAGCTTAGATGCTATTATGGTAACAAGCAAAGTAAGGCTAACAACGAAGCAAACGAGTGCAGCCTGTGGGAATTGACCTGTAATGTTTTTAAGAATAAGCCAGTCGATTAAAAGCATTTTTGCAAAGGTTGCAACTGAAAGAGTAATTCCGCAGAGCAAGGAAACACGAAGCTCCTTGAAAAGAATTCTGAAAATATCTCTCATTTTAATTTCTTCAAGCGCAAGACCGCGAATTATCGTAACTGACGTTTGTCCGCCGGCGTTACCGCCTGTACCCATTATCATAGGTATAAACGCGATAAGAACCGTGCCCATAGCGGTTGAAACAAGCTTATCCTCAAACGAAGTAATAACTAAGCTTGTAAAAGTTGCGGAAATCATAAGCAATATGAGCCACGGAATTCTTTTGCGCCAAATTTCAAAGGGTGATGTTGCTAAGTACGGCTTATCTGACGGAATAATAGCCGCCATTTTTTCAATATCCTCAGTAGCCTCTTCCTCGATAACGTCGATGGCGTCATCGACTGTAATAATGCCGACTAAACGGTTTTCGCGGTCAACAACAGGGAGTGCCAAAAGGTCGTATTTACTCATTTCCTTAGCGACAACTTCCTTGTCCTCGTTTGTGTGAGCATAAATAACGTTTGTATCCATAATATCTGCAATTATCATCTCGTCGTCAGACAAGAGAAGAGTCTTTGCAGTTACGTAGCCAAGCAAGGTTCTGTCAGGTCGGGTAACGTAGCAGGTGTATATAGTTTCCTTGTCAACACCTGTTCTTCTGATACGCTTTAACGCATCCTCAACAGTGATGTCCTCGTCAAGACTAACGTACTCTGTTGTCATAATGCTACCCGCAGAGTCGTCGGGATATTTTAATATTTCGTTAATAGTTTTTCGTGTTTCAGAGTCAGCATTACGCAAAATACGCTTAACAACGTTTGCGGGCATTTCCTCAATAATATCAACGGTATCGTCAATATAAAGCTCCTGCATAACCTCTTTTAGCTCGTTATCAGTAAAAGAAGAGAGAAGCGTTTCTTGATAATCGGTTTCCATTTCGACAAAGCATTCAGCCGCTAAGTCCTTTGGTAATAATCTGAAAAGCGTGCCTATCTTGCTTGGAAATTCCTCCAAGATTAAAGACAAGTCTGCAGGCTCGAAATTTTTAAGAAGTGCCTTAATTTCATAGTAATTGCGATTTTCAATAAGCTCGCCAAGGCACTCAACAGTATCCTTGAAATTTTCCATATTAACCTCCTTTCAAAATAAGGAGGGGCAACTTAAGGTGTCACTTTGTATGACACAAGATAAAATATTAAATTGCACCCTCGGGGGACTATACTACTACTTGTGTCCATACTTTTTCTCCTTTAAGTTATTTTCCTTTAATATTATAAATTATTTTTTTCAAAAAATCAACACTCAAATTCTAAAAATAAATTTATTTTCAAAAACAATAGAATATTTACTTGTAAACTTTTGTTTTACACTTGCCTAAAATAACTGTTATTATTAAGCAAAGACAAGAATATTAAAATCATATAAAGGTCAAAAGTACTTGTTTTATTGGCACTTTCGGTTTTTTACAATTGTAAAATATATACATCTTCGTTTGTTGCGAATTTATATTTGACTTAATTCATAAATTGTAATAAAAAGTTTGATAAAAGGATAACGATATGAAGAAAAAATTTGTACGCGGAGTGGTTTGCGACATGTTTGATATTCCGCTTGAAGGAATAGCAAGCGTACCAAGCACTCAAATAATCGGTAATAATATTGTTAACGTTGATGGTTGCGCAAGCGTTAAAAAATATGACAAAGAGGAAATAGTTTTAAGCGCGAAGGGGTACTTGCTTGTAATCAGAGGGAACGAGCTTTCTATGTCGAGCTTTGCAGGCGGACGTGTTAGCATACGAGGAGAAATGATTTCATATGAGGTCAAAAGGTGCTAATATGAAATTTAAGCTTTTATCATATACGAAATTTACACTCGAAAAGCATCACAGTGAATGCTTAATAAATTTTGTTTCATCGCTTAACGCTAAATTTGAATCTAAATTCAATGGTAATAATTTAGAATTAACCGTACTACGTAAGTACAAGGGTGATATAATTAGATTTTTAAGTGAAAATAAAATTGAAATAATTAAAATAAGTAACATAGGACTTCTTTCAGGACTTAAAAAATATAATCGAATCGGATTATTTTGCGGCGCGATCTTCATATTGATTTCAGTTTTTATAAGCTCTAAGCTTGTTTGGCAAATCAACGTTGAGGGAAATATAGAGTTAAGCGACGAGGATGTTATAGGAATGCTAAATGAAAGCGGTTTTAGGTTGGGAAAATTTGTTCCTAGCATCAATTATGATAAGCTGCAAAACGAAATTTTGTTAAAAAACAGGGAAATATCGTGGATTTCGATAAATATTGATGGCAATGTGGCAAGCGTTTTGGTAAAAGAAAGTAAGACGGAAACGACAGAAAGCAGCTATTTTTCAAACATCGTTGCAAAACGCGATGCTCAAATTTTGGAAATTAAGGTCAAAAAAGGAGAGCGTGTTATTAAAATAAACGACGTTGTAAAGGCAGGCGAGCTACTTGTTTCGGGAATAATCGATTCACAATCACAGGGAGTGAGATATGAAAAGGCGGATGCAGAGATAATTGCACTCACAAATCACGATATTTTCGTTGAATTTCCTTATAAAGGAAAAGAAAAAGCATATACGGGCAAGACCTACACGGAAAGAAAAATAAAATTCTTCTCCAAAGTTATAAATTTTTCTGTAAAAACCAACAAAAATTTAGAATTATATGATAAAATAGAAGAAAAGCGTCAAATTGCGCTTTTTGGCAAATACAAGCTTCCCGTTTTCCTTGAAAAAACAAGATATTTCGAGTATAAAACTGTTGATAAGGAATATTC
>JBGVIN010000063.1:0-30315 GCA_045123255.1 Eubacteriales bacterium | reverse complement strand
AAAATACGATTGCCCGCTTTGTCAGGACTATGGCTCATATAACGGCAAGGTGTGTGGGTGCTACAAATCAAGAATAATCGAGGAGCAATTTAAGCAGTCGGGCATTTCAAATCTTGTGAAAACACAAAGCTTTGAAACGTTTTCGCTTGACTCCTATAAAAACAGGGACGAAATGCAAAGGGTGCTTGAATTCGCCAAGGATTACACAAAGGATTTTGAAAATAACAAGCGAAACGTTTTGCTCGTAGGTCCGACAGGTCTTGGAAAGACGCACATTTCCACAGCTATTGCAAAGGAGCTGATTGAAAAGGGCTATAACGTTATATACGAAACGGCGCAAAACATTTTCTTTGACTTTGAAAACGACAGGTTTAGAGATAGGTTTGGCGATAGCGAGGCGGAGGCGGACAAATATCTTGACTGCGACCTGCTTATAATTGACGACCTCGGCGCGGAAAGCGTAAGCGCGTTTAGCGTTTCCTGCTTATATAATATTATCAACACGCGCCTAAACAAAAATCTGCCTATTATTGCAAGCACAAATTTCTCCTCATCAGAAATTAAGAAAAATTATCACGATAGAATTACGAGCCGTCTTTTCGGTGAGTTTTTCATTCTTAAATTCACGGGCGAGGATATAAGAAGGCTGAAAAAATAAGCCTTTGTGCTTCTATATAAATAATGAAATAAAAAAATTTCAAAAAACACTTGACAAAGCGCACATCACGTGCTATAATGTTGAGGCAAATCCAAAGACAGCAGGTTTCGGTAATTGCTTAAAGCTCCCTGCCGAGGAAGAATTTATATAATTTTATAGCTTATAAAATCTTTTTTCGGTGTGGATATTTACGTCTTTTTCCGAGGAAAGATTTTTCTTTTTTCCTGCGAAAAATAAAATAGGAGGTTAATTATGCCAAGTAATTCAGTTCTTGAACAAAAGAAAGCCGTTGTTGCTGACCTTGTTGAAAAAATTAAGAAAGCACAAAGCGGTGTACTTGTTCAATACCAAGGTATCACAGTTGAAAATGATACAAAAATGCGTGCTGCTTTCAGAAAAGCCGGCGTTGACTATATGGTAATTAAGAATACCCTTATCGGTCGTGCTTGTGACGAAGTTGGCTACGAGGCAATGAAGGAAAATCTTAACGGTATGAGCGCTATCGCTATCGGTTACGACGATCCTATTGCTCCTGCAAAGATTGCTAAAGAATACGCTGACAAGGTTGAAACCTTTGAAATCAAGGGCGGTTTCCTTGAAAACGCAGTTGTTGATGCAAACACAGTTAAGGCTCTTGCTGAAATTCCTTCAAAAGAAGTTCTTCTTGCAAGATTCCTCGGCAGCATCCAAGGTCCTATCTCAGGCTTTGCTCGTGCTATCCAAGCTGTTATCGATCAAAAGAATGGCGGCGCAGAGGTTGCTGCTGAATAAGCTCTACGTTGCTTAGAAACGTAAAATTAAATTAAAAAAATTATATTATCTAAATTAATGGAGGATAAATTATCATGGCTAACGAAAAAGTTACTAATATTCTTGAAGAAATCAAAACACTTTCAATTCTCGAGCTCGCTGACCTCGTAAAGGCAGTTGAAGAAGAGTTCGGCGTAAGCGCTGCTCCTGTTGCAGTTGCTGGTGCTGCAGTTGCAGCTGCTCCTGTTGAGGAGAAGACAGAGTTTGACGTTGTACTTGTTGAAGCAGGTGCAAGCAAGCTCAACGTTATCAAGGTTGTAAGAGAGCTTACAGGTCTTGGTCTTAAGGAAGCTAAGGATCTCGTTGAGAGCGCTCCTAAGACAATTAAGGAAGCAGTTTCTAAGGAAACAGCTGAAGACATCGCTAAGCAGCTTACAGCAGCTGGCGCTAAGGCAGAGGTTAAATAATTTAACTTTACCGAAAAAATTAAGAGGAACGAATTTTCGTTCCTCTTTTTTGTTAATTCTTGTTGCACTTATCTTGACAATTTATCTTAATTTGATTTTGAGATAAAAAGAGGCGCCGCTAAATGCGACGCCCGATTTATTATATTTTTTATAGCAAAAATTATCGTCAAAATCAAATATCATCTCTGATTTTAAGAAGCAAATAATCGTAAAGCTGCTCGGGGGATTCCGCAATTACCGATGCGCCTGCCGCCTTCAAAACGGACGGGTCACGGTAGCCCCAGCTAACGCCAATGCCCTTAACCTCTGCGTTTTTGGCGGTTTTGATATCAACGTCGGAGTCGCCGACAAGGGTACAGTTTTCGGGCTTAGTGCGAAGCAAATGACAAATTGAAAGGAGCGAGGTTGGGTCAGGCTTTGTCGGTACGCCCGCTGTTTGTCCTTGAACTATGGCAAAAAACTTTTCAGGGAAAAGCTTTGCAATAATATGCTTCACAAATCTATCCTGCTTGTTTGACAAAACGGCAAACTTGCAATTTGTTTCTTCCTTTAACTGAGCAAGTGAATCGTAAATTCCGTCGTAGAGGTGCGTTTTTTCGGCGAAGCATTTTTCGTACTCCTCGTCGTAAACGGAAACGGCAGTATCGATAATAAGCTCACTTTCTTGCACGTCCTCGGGAAGTGAGCGGCGCACAAACTCTCTTGCGCCATTGTTTATAAATCCGAGAAGCTCCTGTTTCGTCCTTGTTTTGTAGCCAAGACGGGTGAGCATACCCGATATTGCGGTGTGAAGGTCGTCCATTGTATCGGCAAGTGTGCCGTCAAGGTCAAACACTACTAAATTATTTGCCATATTTTCTCTCCTTAGGTCTTTGCTTAATATGTTTATTTTAATTTCAATCATTCCAGAGAAGGGAGCTATTAAAAGAGGTCACTTGAAAAATAACGCAACCCTGTGTCTGTAAAAAGCACGACAACGGTCTTGCCTTCCTCTTTTTTTGCCACCTCTATTGCGGCAGAAAGTGATGCGCCCGAGGAAATTCCGCAAAGAATACCCTCTTCCCTTGCAAGCATCCTTGCATATTCATAGGCATCCTCGTCACTAACCGTGATTATTTCGTCACAGGCGTTTTTATCAAAGGTTTTTGGAATAAAGTTTGCACCGATGCCTTGAATTTTGTGCGTGCCCGCTATCCCCTTCGAAATAAGCGGTGAGGCACTTGGCTCAACGCCGTACACCTTTACGCTCGGATTTTGACCTTTTAAGTATTTTGAAACGCCCGAGATTGTACCGCCCGTGCCTATTGCACATACGAAAATATCGACACTCCCCTCGGTGTTTTGGTAAATTTCAGGTCCTGTGGTAAGAAAATGCGCTTCGGGATTTGCAGGATTTTCAAACTGTGCGGCGAGGAAGGAATTTTCCCTCTCCTTGGCTATCTCGTTTGCTTTTTGAACCGCACCGTTCATGCCATCCTTACCGGGTGTTAAAACAACCTCGGCACCGTACGCCGAAATTGCGCTAATTCTCTCCTTTGACATTGAGTCGGGCATAACTATTATAACGTGATAGCCCAAGGATGCGCCAAGCATTGCAAGTGCAATTCCCGTATTACCCGAGGTTGCCTCGATTATCGTGCCGCCTTTTTTTAATTTTCCCTCTTCTTCGGCGCGCAAAATAATTTGCTTAGCTACCCTATCCTTTGCGCTTGATGCAGGATTGAACGCTTCAAGCTTTGCAAGCAGACGGGATTTCAGTCCGTACTTCTTTTCAATTGCAGTCAGCTCAACCATAGGAGTGTTTCCTACTAATTCCGTAACGGATTTATAAATCATGTCTTTTTTCCTTTCACATTCGCTTGGCATACTTGATATATTATATTTTACCACTAAATTTGCCGTATGTCAACTAAGTGAAAATTTTATGAAAAAGTATTTTGTTAAAATATTCTTATTGATTTCTTTGCGCCTGTATGTTATACTTTAATATGTAATAATGCGCGTATTATATCTATACGCTTACGCGCACGCGAAAGGTTTTACATATTTATGATTGAAATTAACAGTCTTGTCAAGAAATTTGGCAAAAAATACGCTCTTGACGGTGTTTCCTTTTCAATAAAGAAAGGAGAAATCGTCGGCTTTCTCGGTCCTAACGGCGCGGGAAAATCAACCACGATGAATATCATAACGGGTTATCTGACCCCTACCTCGGGTACGGTTACTATTGATGGTGTGGACGTATTCAGCGAGCCTATGAGGGTTAAGAAAATGATTGGCTTCTTGCCCGAGCAGCCACCGCTTTATATGGATATGACCGTTTGGGAGTATCTTTCGTTCGTATACGAATTGAAATCCTGCAAGCTTAACAAAAAGGCTCACCTTGAGGAAATTTGCGACCTTGTGAAGATTACCGACGTTAAAAGCCGTCTTATTAAAAATCTTTCAAAGGGTTATAAGCAAAGGGTTGGTATTGCATCAGCAATTATCGGCGGCCCTGAGGTGCTTATTTTCGACGAGCCGACGGTTGGTCTTGACCCGAAGCAAATTATTGAAATAAGAAGCCTGCTTCGCGCACTTGCGAAGGAGCGCACAATTATTCTTTCCACACATATTCTTTCCGAGGTGCAAGCCGTTTGTGACAGAATTGTGGTTATTAACGCAGGAAAAATTATAGCTGACGAAAAAACGTCTAAGCTGAGCGAGGCGCTTGGACAAAGCAACCGCTTCCGCGTTAAAATTTCAGGCCCTGCGCGTGAGGTTGCAAGCCTGCTTAAAGGAATTCACGGCGTAACGCGCGTAACGCAGGACGGCGCGCGCGAGGGCGACGCCTTCCCTTATATCGTTGAATATTCAGGCAGTGTTGATATCAGAAAAATGATGTTCCGCGCACTTGCGGACAAGGGCTGGCCTATCCTTGCTATGGAGGGCGTTGACATTTCACTTGAGGACTTGTTCGTTAAGCTCATTGATGGAGAGGAGGGTGCAAAATGATTGCTGTTTTCAAAAAGGAAATGAGGAGTTATTTCACAACCGTGACGGGATACGTTTTTCTCGGCGTTGCACTTTTAATCTCAGGCTTTATTCTTGCGACAAGCACGTTTATGTCGGCGGAGCCAACCTCTGACACCTCGTCATACTTCTCATTGGTGCTTATTATGTCTATGGTATTTTTACCTATTCTTACAATGAGAAGCTTCAGCGACGAAAGACGCACGAAAACAGACCAACTCCTTTTCACCTCACCTGTGTCTGTTTTTTCACTCGTTTTCGGTAAATTTTTGAGCGCGCTTTGTATGTTCCTTATATACCTTCTGCTATCACTATTTAATTTTATTCCGCTTTTTGCCTTTGTTGCAGAGGGTGCAGACGGTCCTAACGTTGCTATGATTATTGGCAACTTTATTGCACTTATCCTCGTTGGTATGTGCTTTATAGCAATAGGTATTTTCATTTCATCTCTTACTGAAAATATGTTCGCTGCGGCAATAATCACCGTTGCAACGCTCTTTGGACTTTTACTGATAAACGGCATTTCCTCGCTCGGCTTTTTGCAGGGTGACGGCTTTGCACAGGTTATCAGATACGTAATTGACTGGGTTTCGATTTTCGCGCGATTTGACGCATTCGTTTTCGGCTATTTCGATATTCCGTCGCTGATTTACTATTTATCGGTTACGTTTATTTTACTACTTTTGACAGAGCGCCATTTCCAAGCGCGTAGACTTATGTAAGGGAGGCGCTAAGATGGATTTTTTAAGTAAATTCGGAATGAAAAGCAAAATTAAGTACGGCGCAGCTTTGGCAGGCTTTTTGGCTATTGTGCTTACTATTATAATTGTTTTCAACTCCATAATAACAATTCTTGCATCACGCTTCAATCTCTTTTTCGATATGACGGACGAGCAATTTTACTCGGCGTCCGACGAGTTTGTAAGCACCATTGACAGGGTGAACCAAAAGGCAGAGCTTGAAATTATTTTCTTTGATGAAAAGGACACGGTTTCAAACGATCACTCCTCGGTTATGGGCAAGGTTGGCCTTGCATACGTTCATCAAACAGCAATTGACCTATCAAGAAAGCTTGACGGCGTTTCCGTTTCATACCATTCACTTGACGAGCGCGATTTTGTAAGTCAATTCCGTGACGCGGGCGTTATCAACGAAAAAACCGTTATTGTAAGAAGAACGACTGATGACGGCGCACAGTTTGAGGCTTACTTACCCGCTGCGTTCTATGCGTTCAACCAAAATAACGAGCTTTTTGCATACAACGGTGAGGTTAAGCTGCTTGAATCGGTTATCCGTCTTTCAACGGACGACGAGCCGACGGTATATTTCACAACCAACCACGGCGAAACGGGATTTTCTCTTGCTCTCCTCTTTGAAAATGCAGGCTTTATCTTAAAGGAAATTGACCTTACAGAAAAGGTTTATATATGCGAGTGCGGCATTCATTACAGCCCTAAGTTTGATTTCGGAATTACAAACGAAACAGAGCGTGAGCCTGTAACGGCAGGTTCAAGCGATTTGCTCGTTAAGCGCGATTTTGAGTGTGCTTGCGGTAAGGGCAAGGTGACTGTCAGTGATTCTATGTTAAAGGCTCGCACACGCTTGCCTGATAATGCGCGTGCAGTTGTAATAAACGAGCCTGTCGTTGACTTTGAGGAAACGGAGCTTGTGCTTCTTGAAAGCTATCTTTCAAGCTACGGTGCGGTGCTTACCTTCCTTCATAGCGAGGCAAAGCTCGACACGTTTTACGAGTGGCTCAAGGTTTGGGGCGGTATCGGCGTAAACTGCGGTAAGGGTGTTGCTACAACGTCCTTGGGCGAAACAAATTTCAAGGGATATATTCCCGAAAACGACGCGACGAGCGTATATTTCAGCGACCTTCTTTCCCTAAAGCTAAGTCCGTTCTTTGACGAAGCAATCACGCTTGAGCTTGACCCAAGATTCCTTGAGGGTAATATCGATACGGGCTTCAACGTGCAAAGAACTACAACGGAGCTTGTAAGAACTCCGTCAAATATCTTCTTTAACGGCAAAAGCGGCAACCATACTCTTATGGCTATTACCAAATCGGAAAGCTATCTTGCAAACCCCGACGAAACAATTGGCGAGGACTCGTTTACCTCTTACCTCTTCGTTTCAACAAGCGGCTTTGCAAATCTTTTGAAGGATGAAACGGGTGCAAACACAAATACAAGCCTTATGCGTGCGCTTATTCGTCCTATGACCGGTGTTCAAATTTATTCATCAAGCATTGATATGAAGGTGTTTAACTCCTATGCGCTTGATATATCAGGCAGACAGGCAATTACCTTCTTCCTCACCTCTATGCTCGTTTTACCTCTAATCTGTGCGGGTGTCGGTGCATTTATCATCATTAGGAGAAAAAGAAGATGAGTGAAATGATACCAAAAAACGAAGGCGAGCAAAAAAGCACGCTCTTAAAAGAGGAAGCGACGAAAAAAAGCACGCTTTTTAAGAGTGAGGCATCAAACGTAGGCACTGTGACGGTAAAAAAGCCAAACGGCTCAAAAAACGCAATCATCTTTTCCCTACTCGGTGCGCTCCTGGGTTTACTTATAGTAGCGCTTTCGCTTTTACTGATTTTTAAGCCTGATTTAGGCGAGGATGAACCACCGTTTGAGGTTTTGGACGGAGAGGATGCTTTTGGAACAACGCACCTTATGTACCCGCTCGTTGACGATGAAGCCGTAACTCAGCTTGACCTGTATAACGATGGCGAAAAATACTCGTTTGTCAGGTATTGGAATGAGGAAACGGGCAAATACGCTTGGCGAGTTGAGGGCATTGAGGAAATTGCACTCAATTTAACCTCATTTGAAATGCTTCGTATGTGGCTTTGCACAGTTACGACGAAATCACCTATCAGAAATGTAACCGACGAGCAGCTTGTTACCTACGGCGTTGATAAGCCTAATCAAGACAGCTTTACCATCTACTACGAGGAAAACGGTGAAAACAAATCACACACCGTAAGAATAGGCAAAAAGACTGATTTGTCCACAAACGAATACTACGCTTACTACGAGGGCAGAAATCATATCTATAAAATTTCACCCGATATTATTAACTACACGGACAAGGACAGTGTTTACTACCTATCCCCCGTTATAAACACCTTCTTTGGCAACGAAACAACCGTTCTTTACGGAATAGATCACTTCAAAATTTATTTAACCGACGGAGCTAACACGAAGCTTAATCACCTCCTTTCCGTTGAGGTGAGCGAAAGAGGCGACTTATCGGCGGGCGAAACGAGCATTGAATTCAATACGGTTTACAGCGCACTTGCGCTTGGTGTTGACAGAACGATAGTTTCATCGACTATGCACATAAATACGGTTTTTGCAACGCTTTATACCTCGTTTTCGGGTAGTGAGGTTGTTTTGATAAATCCAAGCGACGAGGAGCTTTCAGAGTTCGGTCTTGCAAGCGACCAAGAAAAATATTTCTTAGAGGTTGAATTTGCAAGCGATGCACAGTTTGCAAGCGCGAAGTACAAGGAAAAGGACCCCGATTTGTATATCAGCCGCAAAATCGATAACTACTATTACGTAATGTCGGAATATTACGGTGTAAAAACGGTTGTGCGCGTCGATGCGGAAAAGCTTTCCTTCCTTGGCGAAGCACCGCACCTGCTTCTTAAATGGGCAGACACAAACTCGGTTAAGACGGGATTTTTTGAAACCTTAACAAAGACCGACACAGCCCCGGGTCTTGACCAGCTCATAGTTAAGACACTTAAAAACGACGAAACGTTTTTGCTCAGCTACGACGAAGATATTGACGAGCTTACCGTTTATGCACAAAACACGGGTCTTGTTTTTAAGGACGACAACAGCGAGGGCAACTCGTTTGGACGAAACAAATTCAGAAATCTTTATATTTACATGCTATATTTCCCCTTTATTTACAGCTTCAACGAAATGACCGAGGCTGAAACCTTGGAATATATAAAGGAGGAAAATTTAGTTTATTCAATTATGGCGCAAAGGAATGACGAAACCGTCGTTCGCTATTCATACTACTCTATTTCAGGCTCGCTCGCGGTTGAGCGCGTTGAAACGGGTAAGGTGAAAAACGGCGAGATTGTCTTTGACGCGCCGACCTACGGCAACATTTGCGAAAAGGAGCAAATCCGCCGTGCAACAAACGCAATTGACAAGCTTTTAGCGGGTGAGGAGCTACTCCCCGACGAAGATATATTAAAGTAAGAGAGGTTTTTTATGGAATACAAATACGGTTATTTCAACGAAAGTGGAGATGAATTTATAATTACTGCACCAAATACTCCACGCCCATTTGACAACTTTTTATTCAACGACGCTTGCTACGCAAACGTACATCAAACGGGTATTGGCTGCTTCGACTATCAAATTAACGGCACAGAGGGAATTCAGCTCTACACAGGCGTTGGTCGTATCTGCGACTACGACGTTTTCGGCAAGGACCACCTCTACAACCGCCTCGTTTTCATCCGTGACAACGAAACGGGTGAGTTCTGGACACTTAACTGGGAGCCTGTTTGCCACCCGTACCAAAGCTACAAATGCACACAGGGTCTTGGCTACACGGTAGTTGAAAACAAGACAAGCGACACACTTGGTAAGCTCCGTCTTTTCGTTCCCGTTGGAAACGACGCATGTGAGATTTGGAAGCTTTCAGTAAAGAACGAAGGCACCAAAAAGCGCTCTTACTCTATTTTTACATATAGCCAAATTCAATTTAAGTTCAAGTGGGGCTTCGACAGCTACGGCGACACTATGTTCCGCGGCACTCGCTTTGACGAGGAAAGAAACACCTTCTATATGAACAAGCACCCATTTATTAAGCCGCACAACTACTTAACCGCGTTTATGGTTGCCGACGAAAAAATCACAGGCAGCGAGGGCTGTCAAAACGTATTTATCGGTGAATACGGCACAATTGCGTCCCCTGAGGTTGTACGCACAGGCGTTAGCCGCGGCTCAATAGGCTCAGCAAACGCAACTATCTGCTCACTCCGCTTTGATATTACGCTTGACGCAGGCGAAAATAAGGATATTTCACTCCTTCTCGGCGCAGGCGAGTGTGAGGACGATAGCGTAAGATTTGCAGACAAATATCTTCTAAATCAGGACGAATATTTCGAGGCAACAAAGAAATATTACAAGGAGCTTTATAACAAGAACCACATCACAACGAACGACGAGCATTTTGACCGTCTTATCAACTATTGGGGCAAGCACGCAACACACTTCGGCGCGACCTGGTGCCGTTGGGGCTATAACGGCTACCGTGATATAGTTCAACACGGCTTCGGCGTTGTTTCATTCAAGAACGAAAGAACAAAGCAAATTTTGAAGGAAGCAATTCAAAATCAGTACGCAAGCGGTATGGCTGTGCGCGGCTGGAACCCTGTTGACACAAAGGCATACTCCGACTCTGCGCTTTGGCTTGAATTTACACTCACCGCTTATTTGCGCGAAACGGGCGATATAGATTTCTTAAACGAGGTATATCCGTTCAGAGACGAGGGAGAAGCAACCGTGCTTGGTCATATGGACAGAGCCCTTGACTTCCTTGAATCAAACAAGGGCGAGCATAACCTGCTCCTTATTAAGTTCGGTGACTGGAACGACTCCTTAACAGGCGTTGGTAAAGAAGGACGCGGTGAGAGCGTATGGCTTTCAATTGCTTATGCACAGGCACTTTACGAGATGGCAGAGCTTGCAAAATTCCTTGGCGATAGCGAAAAGGAAGCAAACTACCTATCTCGCCGTGAAGCAATAAAGACCGCTATTAACGATAATGCTTGGGACGGAGAATGGTACAGACGCTGCTACACAGATAACGGCGCACCTCTCGGCTCAAAGGAAAACAAATACGCTAAGATGTTTATGGAGCCACAATGCTGGTCACTTATCTCAGGCGTTGCATCAGAGGAGCGCGCAAACACAATTATAAGCGCAATGAACGAGCATATGGCAACTCCTGTTGGCTATCTCTTGCTCACGCCTTCCTATAAGGAATTTGACCCAACCATCGGTCGTATTTCCTCAATGGAGCCGGGTATTTGCGAAAACGGTACAATCTACTCACACACGAATATTTGGATGATTCTTGGTCTATTAAAGTACGGCAAGGCAGACCTTGCTTACGAGCTATTTAAGAAGATTGCCCCGGGCTATATCTTCGGCGATAACACCGAAATTAAGAACAAGTGCCTACCTTATATGTTCTCAAACTGCTACTTTGGCCCTGAGCATAGAAACAGTGCGTTCCAAATGGAATACAGCTGGATTACAGGCTCTGTTGCTTGGTACACAAACACAATGGAAAGCTACTTGGTTGGTGCAAGAGCAACGTATGAGGGACTCCAAATTGATCCTCATCTCCCATTTGACAAGGCGTCAATCACACGTCAGTTCCGTGGCGCAACGTACGAAATTTCAATTTCCAACCCTGAAAACAAGTTCAAGGCTGACACGGTTGAAATCACAGTTGACGGCAAAGCAATTGACGGCGCGGTAATTCCTGACTTCAGAGATGGCAAGAAGCACTCTGTTGTTGTTACTGTAAAATAAAAACATAAAAAGAGGTTCAAGCGAACCTCTTTTTTATATCTTTGTGGCTTTTTCAACGCCTATCATACGTATTATCTTGCGTATTATCTTGCGTATTATCATTATGCGCTTTTAGCGGCGCACCCAGTCGAATTGACAATAGGTGTCGGTGAGTATCATTATCATATGCTCCTTCATTGAAAGCTCTGCTTCGGTCACGACGTACTGTCCGCCTATGATAAACTCGCCGCCTTGAACCTCTGCGTTTTCAATTGAGGTGCAGCCGTAAAAAGCTGCCATACCGATTTTGTAAACGTCCTTAGTGATTACAATCTCTTTAAGCGAGGAGCAGGCGTAAAATGCTTGCATGCCGATTTCCTCGGCGCAAAGTGCGCTTATCTCGGCAAGCGCCACACAGTCACTAAATGCACCGTTACCGATGAAGCGAACGTTTTGACCGATAGTTACGCTTTTTAGCGATGTGCAAGCGTGGAACGCCTCGTCGCCTATATATTCAAGCGAGCTTGGAAGAACAACCTCAGTCAAGCTGTCACAGCCCGAAAATGCGCGTGCATCAATGGCTCTTAAGGTTTCGGGAAGCACAATCTGGGCAAGCCTGTCATTGTCCTCAAAAACGCCCTCCTTGATGCCTATAACAGGTACTCCGTCAACCTCGCTCGGTATTATTATTTTCTTTGTTTCAAACACCGTCGTGCCCGATACCAAAAGACCTCCAGGGCAAGCCTCGTAATCAAGCTGAAGCTTTCCCTCTCTGCCTCGGTATATTATATATGCAACCGTACCGCCGATGATAGCCACAGCAAGCAAGGAAATTGCCGTGAGCGCCGTACCGAGCAAAAAGCAGCATAAAAGCGCAAGCGCTATCATTGACAAAATAAATCTTTTCGTGGTGTAGGTTTTCTTTTTCTCCATAATGTCATCCCCTATCTGACGTGTTTCTACTTTAATTATATACCCTTTTTTCACCCGTGTCAATCACCCAAGATGTGCATTTTTGGTGAAGAAACGGTGAAATTTGCAAAATTTAGCTTGATAGTGTGATTTCGGTTTTACCCGTTCTCGCTCACTCTCGCACCCATACAAGAATAATAGGGACAAGAGTGGGTGTAGAAAGTGCGAGGGGCAGGCTCGTCGGCGTACTGGCGTACGGCAGAGATGTCACTCGCGATTAAAAAAGCACATAAAAGAAAACAGGCGCACGCCTGTTTTCTACCTTAAATATTTGCATAAAACAAGGGAGGAGCAAGCCCCTGACCTGTAAAATCAAACCCAGAGGGACGAGGGCGGAGAAAAAATGCACGAATAGCGTGACAGGCGTACTAGCGTACGTCGGAGCGGTAGTCGTGTATAGAAATCACATAAAAGAAAACAGGCACGCGCCTGTTTTCCACCTTATTTTACGAGATTAAGAAAGGGAGAGAAACAAGTTCTCTCCCAATTTTATTAGATTAGATAAATCCTATGATTTAAGTGTGATTTCGGTTTTACCCGTCCTCGCCACTCTCGCACCCATACAAGAATAATAGGGACAAGAGTGGGTGTAGAAAGTGCGAGGGGCAGGCTCGTCGGCGTACTGGCGTACGGCAGAGATGTCACTCGCGATTAAAAAAGCACATAAAAGAAAACAGGCACGCGCCTGTTTTCTACCTTAAATATTTGCATAAAACAAGGGAGGAGCACGCCCCTCCCTAATTTATTGTGCTTTTTGTTCTACGCCCTCTATTGCGCCCTATTATCTAGGGTTCTTGATAGCAGCCTGTGCAGCAGCAAGACGTGCAATTGGAACTCTGAATGGTGAGCATGAAACGTAGGAAAGACCGATTCTGTGGCAGAATTCAACAGATGTTGGGTCGCCGCCGTGCTCGCCGCAAATACCGATGTGCATTTCAGGACGAACTGCCTTACCCATATCAACTGCCATATCCATAAGCTTACCAACACCGTTTTGGTCGATTCTTGCGAATGGATCGTTTTCGTAAATCTTGCTCTCGTAGTAAGCGGTGAGGAACTTACCAGCGTCATCACGGCTGAAGCCGAATGTCATCTGTGTTAAGTCGTTTGTACCGAAGCAGAAGAACTCAGCTTCCTTAGCGATTTCATCAGCTGTCAAGCAAGCACGTGGAATTTCCATCATTGTACCTACTTCATACTTAAGCTCAACGCCTGCATTTGAGATTTCCTCGTCAGCAGCAGCAACAACGAGCTTCTTGCAGAATACGAACTCCTTGTATTCGCCAACCAATGGAATCATGATTTCAGGGATGAGATCCCAATCAGGATGATTCTTCTTAACTGCGATAGCCGCACGGATAACAGCTCTTGTTTGCATTACTGCAATTTCAGGATATGTTACAGTAAGACGGCATCCACGGTGACCCATCATTGGGTTGAACTCGTGAAGTGACTCGATAAGAGCCTTGATATCGTTAACTGTCTTGCCTTGTGTTGCAGCAAGAGCAGCGATGTCCTCTTCAGTTGTAGGAACGAACTCGTGAAGCGGTGGGTCAAGGAAACGAATTGTAACAGGGTTACCCTCGAGTGCTTCATAAAGCTTCTCGAAGTCGCTTTGTTGCATTGGGAGAATCTTAGCAAGTGCTGCTTCTCTTTCCTCAACGCTGTCAGCGCAGATCATTTCACGGAATGCACCGATTCTGTCAGGATCGAAGAACATATGCTCTGTACGGCAAAGACCGATACCCTCAGCGCCGAATGCTCTTGCTTGCTTAGCGTCCTTAGGTGTGTCTGCATTTGTTCTAACCTTGAGCTGTCTGTACTCATCTGCCCAAGCCATAATTGTACCAAACTCGCCGCCGATTGTAGCAGGAACGGTAGGAATAGCCTCGCCGTAGATGTTACCTGTTGAGCCGTCGAGTGAGATGTAGTCGCCTTCAACGTATGTCTTGCCTGCGAGTGTGAACTTCTTGTTTTCTTCGTCCATCTTAATCTCGCCACAGCCTGATACACAGCATGTACCCATACCACGAGCAACAACGGCTGCGTGTGATGTCATACCGCCACGAACTGTAAGGATACCTTGTGAGTAGTGCATACCCTCAATATCCTCAGGTGATGTTTCAAGACGAACGAGGATAACCTTCTCGCCCTTCTTGCCTTCTTCAACTGCGTCCTCAGCTGTAAATACAATCTTACCGCAAGCAGCTCCAGGTGATGCAGGAAGTGCCTTTGCAACAGGTGTTGCAGCCTTAAGAGCCTTTGCGTCGAATTGTGGGTGGAGGAGAGCGTCGAGCTGCTTAGGATCGATCATAAGGATAGCTTGCTCCTTAGTGATCATGCCCTCGTTAACGAGGTCAACTGCGATCTTAAGAGCAGCAGCTGCTGTTCTCTTACCGTTTCTTGTTTGGAGCATATAGAGCTTACCGTGTTCAACAGTAAATTCCATATCCTGCATATCTCTATAGTGGTTCTCGAGGATACCGCAAACCTCAACGAATTGCTTGTATGCCTCAGGGAATGTCTTTGCCATTTCAGAAATTGGCATTGGTGTACGAACACCTGCAACAACGTCCTCACCTTGTGCGTTTGTCAAGAACTCACCCATAAGCTTCTTTTCGCCTGTAGCTGGGTCACGAGTAAATGCAACACCTGTACCGCAGTCATCACCCATGTTACCGAAAGCCATAGCTTGTACGTTAACAGCAGTACCCCAAGAATATGGGATTTCGTTTTGCATTCTGTAGTAGTTAGCACGTGGGTTATCCCATGAACGGAATACAGCCTTAACTGCGCCCATGAGCTGCTCCTTAGGATCAGATGGGAAGTCTGTGCCGATCTTTGCCTTGTACTCAGCCTTGAATTGGTTTGCAAGCTCCTTAAGGTCGTCAGCAGAAAGCTCAACGTCAAGTGTAACGCCCTTTGCTTCCTTCATCTTGTCGATAAGCTCCTCAAAGTACTTCTTACCAACCTCCATAACAACGTCGGAGTACATTTGGATAAATCTTCTGTAGCAGTCCCAAGCCCAACGAGCGTTGCCTGACTTCTCAGCGATTACGTTAACAACCTCTTCGTTAAGACCGAGGTTAAGGATTGTGTCCATCATACCCGGCATTGAAGCGCGAGCGCCTGAACGAACGGAAACGAGAAGTGGGTTCTCATTATCACCGAACTTTTTGCCTGTGATGCCTTCCATTTTGTCGATGTATTCCATGATTTGCGCTTGGATTTCATCGTTGATTTGTCTGCCGTCCTCGTAGTATTGTGTACAAGCTTCAGTTGAAATTGTGAAGCCCTGTGGAACAGGAAGACCGATGTGTGTCATTTCAGCAAGGTTTGCACCCTTACCGCCGAGAATTTCTCTCATCTTTGCGTTACCTTCTGAGAAAAGGTAAACATACTTCTTTGTACTCATTTCGCAAGTACCTCCATAAATAATTTAGCAATTGTAAGCCGCCATTTCGCGGGAAAATGTTTGCGCGTCGTGTGCGCGCACAGTGCTATTATAACACATAATTTATAAAAATGGAATATTTTTTTGAATTTTTTTAAGTTTTGATAATTTTTTGGTATTTTAACAGAAATTAACAAATATGAGCCTTTATTTTTATAAAAAATAACAAAAGAAGGAACAAAATTCTCCGTTTTGCGCCTTCTTTTTCGCTTTTATTTTTGTTTTATCTCTTATATTTTCTTTGTGAGTGCTTGCCCGCTCTTTGCTTTTGCCTTGAATTTTTGTGTGAAAATGCTCTTTCGTGGTGTGTCCTTACCTTGGGTGCGCCATCTCCCTTGGCGAAAGCGGTGTTTTCCTCCTCGCTTGCTTCCTGCTTCTTTTCCTTTACAAGCTCGAAATTTATCTGGCGAAGCGCAATATCAACCGTATCAACGCGAATTTTTATTTTTTGACCTAAGCGGTAGGTCGTTTTTCCGCGCGACAAGGTGTAGTTGTCCTTATCGAAGGTAAAGCCGCCGCCAAGTGAATCAACGGGGATAAGCCCCTCGCAAAGATTTTCCGTTTTCGCAAACAAGCCAAACGACGCAACCGATGAAATAACCGCCTCCATCTCCTCGCCCTCAAGCGCCTGCATATAAATGCACTTGTAAAGCTGCTCGATTTCGCGCTCGGCGTGGATTGCCTTAACCTCGTTTTCGCTCGAAAGCTCCGCGCTTAAGCTTGCAAAGCGCTCGTATTTTTCTATTGACCCGCTATCAAGCTTACCGTCTAAAAACGCTTTCAAAATTCTATGCACGCTCATGTCGGGGTATCGTCTTATCGGTGAGGTAAAATGGCAATAATATTCGGTATTCAAGCCGAAGTGAGGTCGTTGAACCGCGGAGTATTTCGCCTTCATAAGTGCGCGAAGCAAAACGCTTGACACAATAGCCGAGTAGCCTTTTTTCTCCGCGCTTTCAAGCACCTTTGATAGCTGCATCGGGGTTATCGTATTTTTCGTGCGTAATGCGGAAACGTCAACGCCTAAATTCCTTGCAAAAATCGCAAAGGAGCTTATTTTTTCACGGTCAGGCTCCTCGTGCACACGGAAAACGCACGGCACGCACGCATCGTACATATAGGTTGCCACCGCCTCGTTTGCACATAGCATAAACTGCTCGATAAGGCGCTCACTCTCACCGCGCTCGCGCTTCTCTATTTTTATGGGAAGTCCGTTTTCGTCAAGCACGATTTTAACCTCGTCGCTTTCAAGCTCCATAGCTCCCCTTTGTTCACTTCGCTGACGAAGAATGCGATAGAGCTTCATCATTTGCCAAAAATCATCAATGACGTGGCTGTATTTTGAATAAAAGTCACTCTCTTCGCCGTTTTCGATTATATCGTTAAGCTCCGCGTAAACACCGCGCACCTTGGAATTTATAACGCTTTTTCTTATCTCGCTTGAAATTATCGTTCCGCTTTTATCAAGTGCGACAAAGCACGAAAGGGTTAGCCTATCCTCGCCACCGTTTAACGAGCAAATACCGTTTGAAAGCTCCTTCGGCAGCATTGGCACAACCTTGTCAGTAAAATAAACGCTCGTGCCGCGCTCTATTGCTTCCTTATCAAGATAAGAGCCTGAGCGCACGTAGTGTGAAACGTCCGCTATATGAACGCCAAGGACGTAGCCCTCGTCACTCACCTTAATGGAAACCGCATCGTCAAGGTCCTTTGCGTCGGCGGAGTCAATTGTAAATATCGTTTCGTTTCTTAAATCAAGACGGTCGCTTATATCAAGCGCTTCGCTCGATACGAGATTTGCCTCGTTTAACGCTTCCTCGGAGAATGAGGTGGAAATTCCGTTTGCGTGTAAAATCGCGCGGTAGTTGCCCTCTAAGGAGTCGCTCCTGCCGAGATTTTCAACTATTTCACCGAGCGCAAAATCGCCCTCGTCCTTCGGGTATTGATTTATTTTCACCACAACCTTGTCGCCGTCTTGCGCTTCAAGCGTTTTGGGATTTATCTTGATTTTCAAATGCAAGCGCTCGTTTTCGGGAATGACGTACGCAACGGGGCGTCTGCCGTTTTCGTATACTGTGAGCGTACCAACAGTCTCGGAAGCGCCGCGCTCGAGGATTTCTACAACCTCAGCCTCATTACCCTTGCCGTAATATTTTGAAAGGTAGTCTATTCTTTTTATCACGACCGTGTCGCCGTGGTATGCGCCGCGCATAAATTTCGGCGGGATAAAAAAGTCACCGTCGTCGGTTACGGCAAAGCCGAAATCTCCGCGAGATGATGCACTAACCTTCGCCTTAAAAAATCCCATATCGGCGGCTTTGGCAATTTTGCCCTTTTTGGTAAACTGTATTTCATAGTCAAGCTCAAGCGTGGAAAGCGCGCGCCAAAATTCACTCTCGTCAACGCCAAAGGGAGATAGCATAGTATGCATATCGTATGGCGAGAGCGGCACGTAACCAACAGACTCAACCGTATCAAGTATCAGCTTTTTAACGTCCATATTTTCCTCCTATATTTATTATCTATATTTAGTAATTTTCTATTTACATTCTCAGTTATATTTTCATTTATATTTTCAGTTATAGTTTCAGTTTCAGTTATAGTTTCAGTTTCAGTTTCAGTTTCAGTTTCCATATGTAGAACACTAGTAGCTACATATGAAGTACATATGCATAGCACTAGCATCTGCATATGCATAGCACTAGCAGTATTTATAGATAGTGCGGTGTCCTTTACATAAAAAACCGCCTTGGATTTTGTTCCAAAGCGGTTAATTTCAAATTATTCGGTTACCTCAGAGCTTCCCTCGCCCTCATTTACAGTTGAGTCGCTGCTTGTATCCTTTGCGTCCTCCTCATCCTCAGTAACAGAGCCGCCTGAGCTGCTTTGTGAGTTGTTGATAAGGTTGTTCCACCACTCTTCGATGGTAGCGGAGTTTGTTTGAAGTGAGAATACAGCAAGTGAAAGAACTGCAAACACAACGGTGAGTACAATGGTAACAATCATAAGCTTCTTGTCAATTGACTTGCCCTTGTTTCTTCCGTAGAATGTGTCAGAGCCGCCTGCGATTGCGCCTGAAAGACCCTTTGATGAGTTGCTTTGAATAAGAATTACAACCACGAGAACAATAGCACTAATAAGCAAAACGATACTAGATACTAAGTAGAATATTTCTCTTGTGTCCATATTTTCCTCCTGTTATTTGCCGACAGAAATGGGTAGAAGCCCGTGACAAGCTCGTCTGCCTTGGCAAATTTAATAAAATTTCGTATAAGCGATAGCCATTATAACACAAACATTTTGAAAAATCAATAGCAAAAATAATTTTTTTCAAAAATGTTTCAAATTTAATGCTCGCACGCGTCACATTCGCCGTTTTTTTCACAAATTCCCGAGCATTTTGCGCATTTTCCGTAAATCACGGTCTTGCCCGAGGCAATTGTAAATGCGTGCTTTTCGAAAATGTGGCTTTCAAGCGCATGCAAAAATTCACAGCTGAGATGGATAAGAGCGCCGCACTCAATGCACTTTAAGTGGAAATGCTCCAAGCAAGCGCGCTCGCTCATATACTGGTAGCAGGCGGCGCCGCTATCGACGGTCATTTTTTTGACTAAGCCCTGCTCCTCAAAGATAGCAAGCGTTCTATATACGGTTGCCGTGGATACGCCGCTACCGTGCTTTTCAAGCTGCGCTATTATTTCCTTAGCCGACACGTGGTGCGGTGATTTCGAGATAATTTCCAAAATCAAGGCACGCGGCTTAGTTGCATATTCACGCATAGATTATTCGTAAATCGGATACTTCTCGCAGATTTTTGTAACCTCGGCTCTGATATAATCCGCCTTTTCCTCAAATTCTGTTGCACAAAGCTTTATAAGCTTGCCAAGCGTAACCATATCCTCTTCCTTAAGACCGCGAGAGGTAACCGCAGGTGTACCTATTCTAACGCCGCTTGTAACGAATGGCTTTTCAGGGTCGTTTGGAATTGCGTTTTTATTTACTGTAATGTAGCATTCGTCAAGACGCTTTTCAAGCTCCTTGCCCGTAATCTTAAACGGACGAAGGTCAAGAAGCATTAAGTGGTTGTCCGTGCCGCCCGAAACGAGGTCGAAGCCCTCTGCAAGCAAGGTGTCTGCAAGAGCCTTTGCGTTTTTAACTATCTGCGCTTGATATTCCTTGAATTCAGGCTTAAGTGCCTCGCCGAAGCAAACTGCCTTAGAGGTGATAATGTGCATTAAAGGACCGCCCTGTGTGCCCGGGAAGATCGCCTTGTCAATTGCCTTAGCATATTCCTCACGGCAAAGGATAAGACCGCCACGCGGACCGCGCAAGGTCTTGTGAGTTGTTGTTGTAACAACGTCAGCGTATGGCACAGGTGATGGGTGAAGTCCTGCCGCAACAAGACCCGCAATATGCGCCATATCAACCATAAAGATTGCGCCAACCTCTTTTGCTATCTTTGAAATTCTTTCAAAATCTATTATTCTTGGGTAAGCCGAAGCACCTGCAACGATAAGCTTTGGCTGCGCTTCCCTTGCTACTCTTTCAAATTCGTCGTAATCGATAAAGCCGTCGTCTCCAACGCCGTACGGAACGAAGTTGTAGTATGAGCCTGACATATTCACAGGGCTACCGTGTGTTAAGTGGCCGCCGTGGGCAAGGTTCATACCAAGAACAGTGTCACCCGGCTTAATAAGTGCGAAGTAAACCGCGAGGTTTGCCTGTGCGCCGGAGTGTGGCTGAACGTTTGCGTGGTCAGCACCAAAAAGCTTGCATGCGCGTTCAATCGCGATTTTTTCAACCACGTCAACGCATTCGCATCCGCCGTAATATCTTTTGTCGGGGTATCCCTCGGCGTATTTATTTGTAAGAGGTGTACCCATAGCCATCATAACCGCCTCGGAAACCAAGTTTTCAGATGCGATAAGCTCAAGTCCTCTTCTCTGTCTTTTTAGCTCGCTTGCAACCGCATCGGCAACGTCACTGTCGTATTTGCCGAGCGCTTCGATAATTTCATTTACCATTTCTTTTCTCTCCCTGTGTACGAATTTATATTTAGTATTATACATTATCGAAGTGTCAAAATCAATACTTTTTTCCTTTTTTATCACCTCTTAGGGTGAGGCACGGTGGTCAAAACCGCAAAAAACGTATCATTTTTTGAAAAAAGTGCCGTCAAGTGTACGATTTTTGAATTTTTTTGAATAAAAATTGTTGACAATAAATATTACATAATGTATAATAAACTTATCAACATAGTATATTTTGGAGGTATCGATATGGAATTTGTTAACTCAATTCTGTTCAGCGCAGGTATTAACATTTTTAATATCAGCGTTATTGGCTGTGCCGTGGTTGCCGCAATTTGCATTTTATTTGCAGTAATCGCCGCACTCATTCGTTGTCAGGTTGTATACGTTGACCCTGAGGGCGACTACGAAATCGAATTTGAAAAAAAGAAATGGCTCTCTAAGGTTGTTCTTCGCCCTGCTTTTAAGCTTGGTAAGAGCTTCGTGGGCTGGAGCGTAGACCCTAACGGAGAAAATATGATAACCGAGCCTGAATTTATGCTCACACATACATACGTTCTTTATGCAATTTGGAAGGATGAAGCCAAGGTTCAAAAGGACGGCGAGGGCATTTTCGTTCAGCTTAACTATCTCGACGCCGAGGGTGAGGATGCTGTTAAGTCCTGTCTTTACAAGGTTAACGCAGTTCTTCCTGAAAATCAAGAGATTGGCGTTAAGGTTAACGGTTGGGCGTTTGAAAAGGGCGGCAAGGCTGTTATAGCAGGCGAAAACGCAAGTGCGATTTTCTCAATCAACCTTTACCCTGTATTTGACGAAAAAGCAACGGACAACACCGGCTTCGATGGCGACGTTGTTTGCGAGCTTCTCTTTATTGACAGCAAGACAGACGGATTTATTTACAAGGAATCACACTACTTCGACCTTGAAATTCCTGAGGCTTGGAACACCAATGCAACGTTCGTTGGTTGGAGCGTTGAGCCTAAGGGTGAGGCAATTATCGACCGTGGCGATGACGATGCTGTATTTACAATTCAGCTCTACTCCGTTGACGGTGACGTTCAAGCGGTTCTCGTTGACGAGCCGTACGTTGCTCCCGTTATCGTAGAGGAAGCGGTTGAGGAATCAGTTTCCGAAGAGGTTGTTGAAGAACCCGTGGTTGAAGAGGTTATCGAAGAGCCTGTAGCCGAAGAGGTTATCGAAGAGCCTGTTGTTGAAGAACCCGTAATTGAAGAGGCTATCGAAGAACCTGTAGTTGAAGAGCCTGTTGTTGAAGAACCCGTGGCTGAAGAGCCTGTTCAAGAAGAGCCTGTAGAGGTTGTTCCAACAGTTATTCCTACTTACTTCGATAACGAAGGTAACAAGATTGACATTAAGTACAGCCGTAGCTTTACTGCAAACCTCATCCAAAGCGATGACACGGTTAAGGACTACTACGGTCAGTTAAAGAACCATATCCTTTCATATAAGGGCGTTAAGTCTAAGATTAGCTGGAAGTTCGATAGCTTCAACAGAGGCAGAGATCAGCTCTTTAAGATTAAGTTCCGCGGTAAGACAATTCTTCTCTACTGCGCGCTTAACCCCGATGATTATGACAAAGCAAAATATCACCACGAAGCAATTGATGCAAAGATTTTCGCCGAGGTTCCAATGCTCTTAAAGGTTAAGAGTGGCTTAGGCTTACGCAAGGCAAAGGAAATCGTTGATATCGTAATGGCTAAGTTTGGCATCGAGCCAAATCCAAAGGCTAAGGCTATTGACTACGTAGCTGAATATCCATATGAGGAGATTGAACCGCTTCTCGCTCGCAAGCTTGTTAAGATTTTGGAAGCTGACGGCGACGTTGTTGTTGTTTCCACAAAGGAGAAGGAGCCTGAGCAGATAGCTGAGCCTATCGTTGAGGAGCCCGTTGTTGAAGAGCCTGTAATTGAGGAACCTGTTGTTGAGGAGCCTGTTGTTGAGGAACCTATAATCGAGGAACCTGTTGTTGAGGAACCTGTAATCGAGGAGCCTGTTATCGAGGAGCCTGTTATCGAGGAACCTGTAATCGAGGAGCCTGTTGTTGAAGAACCTGTTATCGAGGAGCATGTAATCGAGGAGCCTGTAATCGAGGAGCCTGTAGTTGAAGAACCTGTTATCGAAGAGCCTGTTACCGAAGAGCCTGTAATCGAGGAAGAGGAAGAGGTATTCGAAATCCACGAGGCTATCGTTGAGGAGGTAAGCTCTGAGGAGGCAGACCAAATTGCCGAGGAGCAACACATTGACGCAACGATGGATGAGGGCATTGACTACATCACCAAGAAGGACACTAAGAAGGTTATTGTAAACATTGACTCAATTTCAAAAGCATATAACGCAGGTGAAATTGTTAACATCGCTTCCTTGAAGGAAAAGAAGCTTATCGTTAAGAATGCTAAATTCGTTAAGGTTTTGGCAAGAGGAACTCTTGATAAGCCACTTAAGATTAAGGCAGGCGAGTTCTCAGAGACCGCAATTAAGATGATTAAGCTTGTTGGCGGCTCACCTACACACGTTAAGTACGTAATCAAAAAATAATTAAAAGAGGGCGGACCTGTCGGTCTGCCCTTTTCACTTATCAAAAAGGAGCAATCCAAGCGGCTTGCTCCTTTTTTGTATATTATACCTTTATTTGTCGTTCTTTTCAAAAAGGTTGTAGTAATAAATTGGAGTTGCGCTCCAGCCGTGGCAGAGGCTGCCTGCGTTATCAAACGCCACCTTGCCGTCGATGGTTTCCCAAACCGTGCCTGTTTCTATCATTCTTTCGTAATCTTGACGGATTTTTGAAATTATATAATCCTTTGCGCCCTTGCCTCCGCTTTTTATGAGCGCATCGTAAACGAAGCATTTCATACTGAGTGAGCATTCGCCAAGTGCGCCGTCTGTTAGCTTTTGACAAATTATTTTTTCCTCGTTTGTATCAAGAATGCCAGAAAGCACAAGAAGTGCGTTTGGAAGCTCGAGCGCTTTGTTATCAAGCAAAACAAGTCCCTTTTCCTTATCGTAAAGCTTTTCCCTGATTTCGAAAGAAAGCGCGTTTATTTCATCTTGCCAACGAAATTCAAGCTCGGTGATTTTGCAAATTTCTCTGTATGCTTTAAGCGCAATAACGGTTAAAAGTGAAAGCATTACGTCCGTTTTTTTAGATTCGCTTGAAAATAGCGCGCCGTCCAAGCTCTCGGACCAATCAAAGAAATTCCAATACTCCTCTCCCTCAAAATTCATTTGCAAGCCGTCCTGGGTATTTGAAATAAAGACGGAAAGCACGCTTCTTACCTTGCTATCAACCTCGAAAATCAAACTCTTGTCGCCTGTGTGAATTAGATATTCGTAAAGTGAGATAACGTAATAAAGCGAGAAGGACGGAATTGTTAAATCTATTCCGCAGGGGAAGCAAATTGAAAGAAGGTTGTCCGCTCGGTCGTCCTTTGACATAAGCAAAAGGTTTGCGCGTGCATATTCCTTGTTGCCACCTGAAAAGGCATAGTAGCTAGACAGCATTTGGTTGCGCGAATCAAAGGCGTAAAGGCATTGCTCACGCCAAGGGCAATCAACGTAATGCTCCATCATACAAAGCTCTAAGGTGCTTACGCATATATCGTAAATTTTTCTGTCAAGCTCACCGCTTGGCTTAAAATTCGTGCGCTCTGTGTCGTATTTTTGCGGTATAATTCCTATTTTTGCGACACGTATCGGCACATTTGAATTGATTTCAATATATCTGCACGCAAAGCGAAGCATATACGAGGTATGTACGTTTTTGCCTTTTTTCAAGCGGTAATCAACGCTAAAATCACGGCCGCCGACGTTTCGTCTTACCTCTCCGTTTTCTAAATACTCGCCGTAGGAAATATTTATCTCAGCCTCGCCCTCGGCGTCTATTTCAAAATGAAGCAGACCTGTGTATTCTCTGCCCAAATCGTAAACCTGCTTGTCACATATTTTCGTGCCGCAAACGAAGGGGGCAAGGTGATGCTTTTTTATCGGTCGGGGAAATAGATTTGCTTTCTTTTGAGCCACGCACGACGGCGAAAATCCCTCGCCCTCACCTAAGAGCCAGCCGTCCTCCCTTGTGAAATCGTAGGCGTAGCTAAAGCCGAGCTGAGAGGTGATGCTTTTACAAAGACCGTTTTTATATGCGCGTGATTTTCTTGAAGGAATTTTCTCATCGCTCACTGTCAAGATACCCTTTTCGTCCAAGACCTCAAAAATCACGCCAGCCTTGTAAGCCTTGTATCTTTGCGTGCTTTTCCCAAAATGCCAAGCAAGTATTGCAACAGTGTTTTTCTCCTTGGTTAAGTACCCAAGGAGCGAGACTGTATCGTAGATTTTATAATGCTCGTAGTCGCCGTATTGACCCGAGGAAACGTATTCGCCGTTTACAAAAAGCGCATAGTCACCGTCGCAGCTGATATTTATATATGCGCTATCGCTTTTTTCAAGCGTAAAGAAAAATTCACCGTAGGTGTCGGGCGTATCGCTTTTTTCCACCCAAATCCATTTTGATTTTTCAAATGCCATTTTATTCCTCCTCGTATCTTGGAAGCGTCACGATAGTTGGCGTGTGGTTAACGGCAGGGAGATATTTTTCGAGCAGATGGCTCGTTCTGATTTTCAAGCTTGAGGTGTTAATCGACGGGTGGCATCCGATAAATTCAGGCTTCAAGACGTCCTCGTCAATTGCCAGCTTGACCCTGCCCTCCTTATCGTTCATAAGTCCCATTATGCTAACTGAGCCGGGGGTTAAATCAAGAATTTCCAAAAGGTCCTCGCTTGATGCAAAGGAAAGGCGCGACGAGCCCATAATAGGGGAAAAGTCCTTTGTTTTGAAAACCTTGTCACCGGGCATCATAAGAAGGAAATATTCCGTTTTTTGTCTGTTGCAAAGAAAGAGATTTTTGCATATAACCGTGTTTAATTCCTTCTCTATTTTTTCGCATTTTTCCATTGTGTCAGCCTCGGCGTGGTCAATTCTATAATACTCAACGCCCAAGCTGTCAAGCAAATCGTAAACTCTTAATTCCTTTGGCAAGCGGTCACCTCCGACGCCTGCCCTGCCTACATATACCTGCATTTTTTCTCCTTTGAATTTAAGTAACGTATCAAAAATTTTTGATATTTTTCCTCGTGTCGTATTTTTGCGACTCCACCGTTTTACAACCGTTTTTTAGGTTGACACAGCGCAAAAATCAAGATAAAATATAAGTGTAGCGAGGTAATAATGCGCGTCCACCGCCATGGGTTTCCCGTTTGCCCTTTTTTGTCAATTTTTTTGTGTTTTTTCATACAAGCGACACCCTTTGACAAATTTTTCCTCGGCTATGCTTTATAATATAATTATAGAGTTGATTTAACTAAAAGTCAAGCGTTTCTTCTCCACCTTGACCTTTATACGCTATTTAATTTCACCGTTGTTTTTATTAAATAGGAAGAGAGAAATGAAAGGAATAAACGAGGTAAAAAAGGATTTAAGAGAACTAAAAAAGTACACGCACGCAATAAAGCAGCTTGAAATCGCACAAAAAACGCATCTTGCAAGAATAAAGCTCCTTGAAGCTATGCAAGGTAGTGCGCGCGCCTGCGAGCTTATAGAAAAGGAAAGGGCGCTTCTTTCATCGGATAAGCCACTTTATCTTATTGAAAGCGCAATAGAGCTTGAGGGAAAATACAGGGACGCAATAAATGCTCTGCCGCTCGTTGACAGAGGTATTATAGTCGATGCGTTTATAAACGGAAAGCCGTATTGGAAAATAGGCACCGAGATAGGCTACTCCGAGGAGGGCGTAAGAAAAAGGGTTTCTAAAATAATTTCAAAAATTGCTCAATTGACGTAGTGTGAAGCATTTTTTCAATTTATAAATAAAGCTAAAACGGCTTCGCGATGAAGCCGTTTTTGTTTTATTCAATAACATAGCAGCCGATTTCCTGCCAATAGTCCTGCCCGTTTGACGGGTTTTGCATATCGATAACTATTTTAAGAACGGTTGCTTTTATTTCAAACGTGCGTAGCTCTCCAAACGAGGAAATGCCGATTAGCTGCTCGTCGCCGTTTGCGTACGTCACCGCCACCGTATATGACGCACTGCCCTCTCCCTTGACCGTTAAAATATCAACGTATGTAGCCTCTCTTGCTTCCATAGTGACAACAATCGGAGTTGTGCCGTTGCCCGAAATGTTCGTATCGTTATATAAGCCGTTTATGAGCGTACCGGGGTCAGGCTTGCCGTAAACCGTGCCGTCTATGGTTGGCGCTTTGAAGCCTGAAAGCGTAACGTTTTCAAGGTAATTTATTTGGTCAATTCCGCATTCCTTGCACTCACGCGCTCTTACAAGCTCGTTGTTTTCATCCATTGAAATATTCCATTTACCGAAATTGTGTCCCTTCTCAGGAAGCGTTTCGTAAAATTCGTAATGTCCGCAAGCCATACATTGACGCGCGCGTTTTGCCGATTCCGTACAGGTTGCTTCGTTATAATCAACCCAAGCGCCGAAATAGTGGTTTTCGGTATTGTCGCTGCAATATATGATTTTTTCCCAAACGGGCGTTAAAATCAAGTCCTTTTCCACCTTAACCGTTAACGTAACGTCGTTTCCGTCCTGGTCCTGCCATCCGATGAATTTATACCCTTGCAATCTCGCCGTCGGCAAAGCACTAAGATGTGACAAAACTCTTTCACCGCGCACTATCTCAAAGTAAGCAGTGTCGCCTATAAATTCTTCGCCCTGACCGACCTTAAACTCAACCGCCAAAATAGTATCAAGGGCGCGCCATTTCGCAACTATTTCTATATCACCGCTTGCCACGGTTACGCTATTTACAAGCGTGTCCGTTCCGCTTTCATACCAACCGAGAAACTCGTAGCCTGCGCGCTCCGGCGTTGGAAGCCTGCCTATGCTTTTGCCGTAAACCCCCTCATGAATATCTTTACCCTCGGGGAGCGTGCCGCCGTTTGGATTTAGGTATATATTAACCGCCTCTCCCCATATGGCGATAAGCTCCATATCGTAATCAACGAGAGTTGTGGCTTCTACCTCTATAAGCTTATCGTACTCTGCCTCAAACCATCCGATAAAGACGTTGCCCTCCTTATTTGGCACGGGTAAAGCGCCGATCGGCTTGCCCTTAATAACGCTTCTTTCAAAATCCACGCCTGTGGGAAGCTCGCCACCGTTAGGGTCAAATGTAACCTCGTAGGTGTTTTTGTTACCACCCGACGGCTTGATTATATCATTTTTCAGAAGCGTATCAACAACGCCAAGAACCGCTGAGCGAAAAGCACCGTTGTCCGTTAAGCTAAGCACACCAACACCTGCACATGCGCCTAAGCCGATAGCTATACCGCCGATGGCATATACTGTCGAGGTGATAATTAAAATAAAGGCAAGAAGAATTGAAGCAAGCCAAATTGCGACCTTTTCTCCAACCGTTCTTTTTCCCTTTTTGATTTTCTCTTTTTTTGACATTGTCCACTCCTTGTCAGTCACATAAGATACCTATATTATAGAACAAAACGGCTTGAATTTCAAGCCGTTTTTAACTCGATCTATGGTTGTTTATTTTTCGTAAACGTAGGCGTTAACGTAGTTACCGCTTGTGAATTTACCGAAGATGTATTTATTGGATGCGGACTCGTTCATTATTAAAATCTTGCCGTCCATATAAACTACTTCCTCTGCCATTGGCGGTGCTTTTACGTCCTTTACAAGATTTGCCGAGTCAACGAAATAAAGCGGTGTCGTGTAGCCGAGCGCTCTTGTAGTTTCGCCCGTAGCTTCGTTGATTTTTGCAAAATCGTAGATAAGAATGTGTGATTTTGAAACGCCCCAAGAGGTTGTAAGCACGAGCTTGTTATCAGGAGTTATTAGCATACCCTGCACGTTTGAAGCGATTGAATATACCTTTTCTGCCTTTTCATCCTTAACGCCGAAGGTTGATTTTGCATTTATATCAAGGTCGTATGCACCGATAAGCGCGGTGTTTGAGTCACCTGACGGAGTTGTCATTTTATATTCCTCGGGTGAAAGATATATAGAGCCGTCACGGTGGAAGTTGCCCGAATAAAGGGTGCTATTTGCTTTGTCAACGTAAACGAATGCAGGTGCAATTCCAAGGTCAACTGTGCCTATGCATCTTGCCTCGTTCTTTGATAAAATATCGCTGAGGCGGAAAACCTCAATGCCTTGGCTACCGCTACCGTTGCAAACGTAAACAAACTCACCAAAGTGAGCAATACCGCCTGCGTGTGTATCGTTTCTGCCGCCCGTTTGATTTCTGAGCTTTGTAAAGCCAAGTGTTTTTCCGTCCTTTGAGGTGATGTAAACGCGAGAGGATGAGCCGTCCTTCATATAGCCTGAGGTTAAATAAACGCCCTCCTCCTCTACGTAGTCAAAGCCCTGTTGAATAAATCCGTCGGAAACACCGGGTGTCTTAAACTCGGTTGAGCCGTTAAAATAAAATCTTGTGAATAAAATTCTTTCGCCAAGCTTAACGCCTGCGAGCAAGCAAATCACAAGAAGCACAAGTGCAACTACTGTTACAAGTGCAATTCTTAAAGCCTTATTTTTCATAATTCTTACCTGACACGTCGCTTTGTGCCAAGCTTCCTTTCTCTATTTTTTTCTTTGCCACAGATAGCATAAGCTTAATTCTGTTAAGCTGATTTACCTCGGACGCACTCGGGTCGTAGTCTACTGCGACGATGTTTGCTTCGGGGTATGAGGTGCGAATTCTTTTAATAACGCCCTTGCCCACAACGTGGTTTGGCAAACAACCGAACGGTTGAATACAAACAACGTTTGTAACGCCCGACTCCACAAGCTCAATCATCTCGCCCGCTAAGAACCATCCCTCACCGTATTGATTTCCCATTGACAAAAACGGCTTCGTTTCATTTGCGATTTTATCAACTCGTATAGGTGCAGAAAAGCGCTTGCTCTTTTCCAGTGCTTTTTTTGCAGGAGAGCGCACCGCTTCAATGGCGGAAACGCCAAGTTTTGAAATAAGCATGCTCTTTTTGCCAAAGCCGAGATATTTATGCTTATACTCAGAATTATAAACGCAGTACGCAAAGAAGTCAAGCATATCGGGTACAACCGCCTCAGCGCCCTCGCTTTCCAAAAGCTCAACTAAGTGGTTGTTTGCAAGAGGCATATATTTAACCAAAATTTCGCCGACAACGCCAACGCGAGGCTTAATTAAATCCTCGTTTATCAGCAAGCTGTCAAACTCCTCGACAATACCGCGGCAAATTTTGCCATAGCTCATATGACTTTTTTTGCCTATTATATTATCAATGCAAATTTGGTTCCATTTCTCATAAAGTGCGTTTGCCGCGCCCCTTTCCTTCTCATACGGACGTGTGCGATAGAGGCAACGCATGAGTAGGTCACCAAA
>JBGVIN010000062.1:0-12999 GCA_045123255.1 Eubacteriales bacterium | reverse complement strand
CCTTAACGCCGCGCTTTTGGCTTTGCGCATAGTTATGCTCCTTGCCGAAACAACGCTGCTTCTTTCATATACCACAACGCCTATTGAGCTGACGGACGGTATTGAAACGGCGCTATCTCCGCTTAAAAAAATCAAGCTCCCCGTTCACGAGTTTGCAATGCTTATGACAATTGCGCTCCGCTTTATTCCAACCTTGACCGACGAAACGGGCAAGATTATGAACGCGCAAAAATCAAGAGGTGCGGACTTTTCAAGCGGCGGCTTAATTAAGCGCGCAAAAGCACTTATTCCAATTATCATTCCGCTTTTCGTTTCCTCATTCAGACGCGCGGACGAGCTTGCAACGGCTATGGAATGCCGTCTTTACCGCGGCGGCGAGGGCAGAACGAGAATGAAAAGGCTAAAATTTAAGGTGAAGGACGTTTTCGGCTTGCTTTTTGCACTCTTTCTTTTAGCGGGCGTAATTTTAATCAATATTTTCCTTGGTAAGTACGGAGTGTCTATCTGATATGAAAAAGGTTTTACTTACGGTTGCATATAACGGTCACAACTATTGCGGCTATCAGCTTCAACCAAACAAGCCGACGGTAGCGCTCGAAATGAATAGGGCGTCGCATGATGCGTTCGGCTTTGAATGTAAGGTGACTGGGTGCAGCCGCACCGACAGCGGCGTGCATGCACTCGGCTTTGCTTTAACCGTCGAGCCGAAAAACGAGATGGATGAAATTACAGTTCCGATTGATAAAATTCCTATCGCTATGAATATAAAGCTCCCAAACGATATTTCCGTAATTGAGGCAAGGGAAGTGCCTCTTGATTTTCACCCGAGGTACTCCGCGCACAAAAAAAGATATATCTATAAAATCCACGCAAGCCGTGTAAGAAATCCGTTTTACGAGAATTTCGCTTACGAATACGGCAGGGAAATTACAAATGACGAGCTTGAAAAAATGAACGTAGCCGCTTCTCAGTTTATCGGCACGCACGAGTTTGACGCATTTATGGCGGTTGGCTCAAAGGTCGAGGACACGAAACGCACGGTATATGAAAGCTTTGTAAGACGAAACGGAGAATTCGTTGAATTTACCGTATGTGCCGACGGATTTTTATACAATATGGTCAGAATAATGGTTGGCACGCTCCTTTCAGTGCGTGAGGGACGAATCGACCCTTTGGCAATTTCAGGAATAATTAAGTCAAAAAAGCGCGAAAATGCGGGATTTACCGCAAAGCCCGAGGGACTTTATCTCGAAAAAATATTTTATAACGGTTGACAAAAATTAAAAAACAGTTTATACTATAAAAAATTATCTTTTTGTATTAAATTCAGAAAAGGAGGCAAAGATGGAAGTAATTAACTTATTGCTTGACTGTTTATTTCTTGGTCTAATTATATTTTTCATTGTTAGAAACTGCATTCGTGGCTTTCTTGACTCACTCGTTTCACTCGTGAAAATCGTGGTCGCGCCCGTTTTTGCCGTTATTTTCAATCTTCCGCTTGCAAGATTTATCGCAAAAATTTTCTTCAACGATGCATCAATTGACTGGGTGAACAAGCTTCTTCTCACAACTAAAACGACTGAAATTATCGACGGAGTAGAGTGCGTTCTTTACGACGTTGACGCTATTTTCGACGGTATTCCCGATATGGTTATCAGGTTCGTTTTGCGTGCAGGCGAGGAATGGGAAAACAAGGAACTTATTGATAAATTCTTTATCGGTGACGGCAAGGTTGGCCCACAGCTTGCAACGGGCGAGGAGCTTGGACTTATCTCCGAGGTTATCGGCTCTCGTATTGCACTCGGTATATCAATAATTTTGTCGTTCATTCTTATTTTCGTTTTCGTTGAGGTATTTATTCTTATTTTCAGCAAGCTTATAAACAAGCTTATAGAGAAGGCAACGGTTGCTAAGGTATTCAACGTTATCTTCGGTGGCGTTATCGGTCTTATTTTGGGCGTTATCGTTACTTGGATTGCCTGCTTCGTTATCGGAAACCTCTTCGAGTTCGGTCAGCACTATTACCCCGCAGTCTTCGTTGACGATTACTGGAACAAAACCAAAATTGTCAAATTCTTTATAGAAAACGACCTGCTTGAGCTTTTGAGCAAAATAGCGATACAATGACAAAATGAAGGACTGTAAGCTTTAAGTGCAGTCCTTCTATAAATTTAATTTTATAAATAAAGGAGAAAAAATGAGCGCAGGACTTGTTATTGACCTCTGTCTTTTGATACTGTCGTCATATATTATAATAAAGTTCACCGTCAAGGGCTTCGTTATGAGCATTCTTGACGTGTGTAAGCTCGTTTTGTCGCTCTTTATTGCGTATATTGTCAGAGCTGGCGTTGCTAAATTCTTCTGCTCGCTTTTTATGGACAGAGTTATGATAGGCGCGATAGAAAAATCGCTCAACGCATATATAGAAAGCGATACCTCGAAAATCGCAATCGATATTACATCACTTGCAAAAAATACCCCCGAATTCTTTGAAAAGCTGCTTACGCGCTTCGGGCTCGACTATGAAAGCTTTATTTCAGACCTCAACGTCTTAATTAGCGAAAAAAGTCCGGAGGTTGTTCCGTCACTTGCCGAAAACGTTGGCGGTGCGTGTGCGTTCCTTGTTTCAATTGCAATTTCGCTCGTTGTTGTTTTTGTGATAGCCTTCGCGCTTCTTACCTTAATAGCTATGCTCATTTCAAAAATCACGGAATTTGACGGCGTGAAAAAGGCAAACAGATGGCTCGGTGCTTTGCTTGGAGTTATACTGTCTATTTTGGTTATGTGGGGCATAACGCAGGCAATTTTGGCGCTTACGACCTTTATCGACCCACTTTCGGGCGGAAAATTTGAAGAGATGATTAACGGCTCAATGGCTGTTGGAATATTTAAGCATATTAACCTAATTGAGATAATTAAGAACAAAATCTACGGATAAAGCAGGAAAAATACTATGGAAATGTGTTCAAGATGCAAAAAAAGACCGGCAACGGTATATATAATGAAGCTCGAAAACAACGTGCAAAAGCAGGAGGGTCTTTGCCTCGTTTGCGCTAAGGAGCTTGGTATTAAGCCCGTCAACGATATGATGACTAAGATGGGCATTACCGAGGAGGAGCTTGAAAATATGGAAAAGATGTTTCAGGATATGCTCCCGACTCTTTCCGAAAATGATGATTTAACCGAGGGGGACGAGGACTCTCCCACTATCGATTTTTCTAAAATTATGAGAAACGTGGGCATGGCTCACGACCAAGGCAAGGACAAAAAGGAAAACGGTAAGGAAAAGAAAAAGGACAACCGCAAGCACCTAAACACCTTCTGCACGAATTTAACTCAAAGAGCCTTAAACGGCAAGCTTGACAGAATTGTCGGCAGAGGTCGTGAGCTTGAAAGAGTTATCCAAATTCTAAGCCGCCGTCAAAAGAACAACCCCTGCTTAATAGGTGAGCCGGGCGTTGGTAAAACCGCAATTGCCGAGGCTTTGGCACAGAGAATTGTTGAGGGAAACGTTCCTCACAAGCTAAAAAAATGCGAAATTTATTTAGTTGACTTAACCGCTCTCGTTGCAGGCACTCAGTTCAGAGGTCAGTTTGAGGCAAGAATAAACGGACTTCTTAAAGAGGTTAAGGAAGCAGGCAATATTATTCTCGTTATTGATGAAATTCATAATATCGTCGGCACAGGCAACTCCGAGGGAAGCATGAACGCGGCAAACATCTTAAAGCCCGCGCTTTCACGAGGCGAAATTCAGGTTATCGGTGCGACAACCTTGAAGGAATACCGTAAATATATTGAAAAGGATGCAGCCCTTGAGCGCCGCTTCCAGCCTGTTAAGGTTGAGGAGCCGTCAATTGATGAGTGCGTCGAAATGATAAAGGGCATAAAGCATTACTACGAGGTATATCACGGCGTTAAAATCAGTGACGAAATGGCAAAAAGCGCAGTTGTAATGAGCGAGCGCTATATCACCGACAGATTTTTGCCGGACAAGGCAATTGACCTAATTGACGAGGCTTGCTCGCATATCGTTTTACATTCTCCGCATATTAACGAGCGCCATAAGGTAATCGAGCGCTTAGCCGAGGTTGATACCAAAACGGAGGCTCTAAACGCAAAAATTGCCGAGGGCGGCAAGGAGCCGAACGAGAACGAATATAAGCAGCTTGCAGAGCTTAAAACGGAGCGCTCAATGCTCCTTATCGACAAGGAAAAGCTTGATAAGGAATGTGAAAACACCGTTATGACCAAGCAGGATTTGGCAGGAGTTATCGAAATTTGGACGGGTATCCCCGCAAGCAATATTTCCGAGGTTGAATTTGAAATGCTTGCCGCGCTTGAAAATAAGATAAAATCGCGCATTATAGGTCAGGACGAGGCGGTGAAAAAGCTCTCCGCCGCGATAAGAAGAAACCGCGCAGGCGTTAGCATCAAAAAACGCCCCGCATCCTTCATCTTTGCAGGTCCAACGGGCGTTGGTAAGACCGAGCTTGTTAAAACGCTCGCAAACGAGCTTTTTAATACTCCCGACTCGCTTATTCGCCTTGATATGACCGAATTTATGGAGAAGCACTCCGTTTCAAAAATCATCGGCTCGCCTCCCGGATACGTTGGCTACGACGAGGCAGGACAGCTCACGGAAAAGATAAGACGCTCACCGTACTCCGTTGTCCTCTTTGACGAGATAGAAAAGGCGCACCCTGACGTATTAAACATTCTTCTCCAAATTCTTGACGAGGGCAAAATTGCCGACTCGCAGGGCAGAACGATAAACTTTGAAAACACGGTTATCATTATGACAACCAACGCAGGCGCAACGCTTACCTCGTCGCAGGCAGGCTTTGCTTCAAGCGCACACGAGGTTGCAAAGGACAAAACACAGAAGGCACTTTCCTCGTTTTTACGCCCCGAGTTTATCAACCGTATCGACGAAATTATTACCTTCCGCTCACTTGAGGAAGTGGACTTCGTTGAAATTGCAAAAATTATGCTCGGCGATTTGAAAAACGCTCTTGGCGAAAGAGGCATTCGCTTCACCTTTACCGACGAGGCTTGCAAATTTATCGCCAAGGAATCCTTTAGCAAAAAATTCGGCGCAAGAAATATGCGCAGATATATTCAAACCGAAATCGAGGATAAGCTCGCTCACGCAATTATCTTTGAAATCAAGGGCAACATTATAGGTGCATCCGTTGACGTAAAGGACGGCGCGCTCGCTGTTGACTGCATATAATGCGTTGGCACGCGAATGAATTGTGCTAACGCACATGAATTGACACCTTGTGTCATGAATTGGCTAACGCCATGAATTGTGCTAACGCACATGAATTGACACTTTCGTGTCATGAATTGGCTAACGCCATGAATTATTTATTGAAAATCGAGCAGGGAACGCCAAGTAAGGATGTTCCTTGCTCTTTTCTTATTAATTTTTTGAAATTTTTTTAACTTTAGTTTAATAAAGTACTTGAAATTATTTTTTTCGTGTGCTATTATGAAATATATTATTTTTCATACGCGAGGTTAAAATGGCTAACGATAAGAAAATGGTAGAGCAAATCACCTCAATGGAAGAGGATTTTGCAAAATGGTATACCGACGTTGTTAAAAAGGCGGATTTAATTGACTATTCAAGTGTTAAGGGCTGTATGATTATTCGTCCGTACGGCTATGCAATTTGGGAAAACATTCAAAAGCTTTTAGATGCAAGATTTAAGAAAACGGGCGTTGAAAACATCTATATGCCTATGTTCATTCCCGAATCACTTTTACAAAGAGAAAAGGACCACGTTGAAGGCTTTGCACCCGAGGTCGCTTGGGTTACACACGGTGGCAGCGAGCCGCTTACAGAGCGTCTTTGCGTTCGTCCAACGTCTGAAACTCTTTTCTGCGAGCATTACGCAAACATCATTCGCTCATATAGAGATTTACCAAAGCTCTATAACCAATGGTGCAGCGTTGTAAGATGGGAGAAAACAACCCGTCCGTTCCTTCGCTCACGCGAGTTCCTTTGGCAAGAGGGACACACAATGCACGCAACCGCTGAGGACGCAGAGAAGGAAACGCTTCAAATGCTCAACGTATACGCGGACTTCTTTGAAAAAGACCTTGGTATCCCTGTTTTGAAGGGCAGAAAGACCGATAAGGAAAAGTTTGCGGGCGCAAATGCAACATATACCGTTGAAGCACTTATGCACGACGGTAAGGCGCTTCAAGGCGGCACAAGCCACAACTTTGGCGACGGCTTCGCTAAGGCGTTCAATATTCAATATCTCGATAAGGACAATACCTTAAAATACTGTCACCAAACCTCTTGGGGCGTTTCAACGAGAATTATCGGCGCGATAATTATGACACACGGTGACGATAGCGGTCTTGTTTTACCGCCAAGCGTTGCTCCTATTCAGGTTGTCGTTATTCCTTGCGCTCAGCATAAGCCCGGCGTAATTGAAAAGGCAACCGAGGTTATGGAAAGAGTTAACAGCTTTGCAAGAGCAAAGATTGATATTTCCGATAACTCACCGGGATGGAAGTACGCCGAGTATGAAATGAAGGGCGTTCCGCTCCGTCTTGAGATAGGTCCGCGCGACATTGAAAACAATCAATGCGTTTTGGTTCGCCGTGATAACAGAGAAAAGATTTTTGTTTCACTTGACGAGCTTGAAACAAAAATTCCCGAAATTCTTGCTGACATCACAAACGGTCTTTATAACAAGGCGGCTCAAAACAGACAAAACCGCACTTATACCGAAACCGAGCTTGACAGCTTTATCAAAACAGCATCTGAAAAATCAGGCTACATCAAGGCACATTGGTGCGGCGACCTCGCTTGCGAGTTAAAGCTTAAGGAGGTTGCAGACGTAACGTCCCGTTGTATGCCGCTTGACGAGCAGGGCACGGTTGGCAAGTGCGTATGCTGCGGCAAGGAAGCCGACAAGCTTGTATATTGGGGCAAGGCATACTAAACCACATAATTCATTTAGCAATTTATTTTTAAGGAGAAATATAAAAATGTTCAAAAATCAGTATCTTAACGAGCTCATGGAAAGAGTAATCAAAAGAAACCAAAACGAGCCCGAATTTCACCAAACAGTAGAAGAGGTTCTTTCTTCAATCGAGCCTGTTATCGAAGCTCGCCCTGAGTACATCACAAGCGGCGTTCTTGAAAGAATGGTTGAGCCTGAAAGAATTATCAAGTTCAGAGTTCCGTGGGTTGACGATAGCGGCAAGGTTCAAGTTAACCGTGGCTTCAGAATTCAGTTCAACAGCGCAATAGGTCCATACAAGGGAGGACTTCGCTTCCACCCATCAGTTTACGAGGGAATTATTAAGTTCCTCGGCTTCGAGCAAACATTTAAGAACAGCTTGACCTCACTCCCAATGGGCGGTGGCAAGGGCGGCTCAGACTTTGACCCACAGGGCAAGAGTGATGCAGAGGTTATGCGCTTCTGCCAAAGCTTTATGTGTGAGCTTTACAGACACATCGGTGCAGACCTTGACGTTCCAGCAGGCGATATTGGTGTTGGCGCAAGAGAGGTTGGCTATATGTTCGGTCAATACAAGCGCTTAAAGAACGAATTTACAGGCGTATTCACAGGTAAGGGTATTGCTTACGGCGGCTCACTTATCCGTCCTGAGGCAACAGGCTACGGCGCTGTTTACTACACCGACAATATGCTTAACTACTTCAAGGACTCAATTAAGGGTAAGACCTTCGTTGTTTCAGGCTTCGGTAACGTTGCTTGGGGCGCGGTTAAGAAGATTAACGAGCTCGGCGGTAAGGTTGTTACAATCTCAGGTCCTGACGGCTATATCTACGACGAAAACGGCGTTGCAACAGAGGAAAAGATTAACTTTATGCTCGAAATGCGTGCTTCCTGCCGTAACAAGGTTCAAGACTATGCTGACAAGTTTGGCGTTCCTTTCTTTGCAGGACAAAAGCCTTGGGGCGTAAAGGCAGACATTTTAATGCCTTGTGCAACACAAAACGAGGTTGGTATTAAGGAAGCTGAGGAAATCGTAGCTAACGGCGTTAAGTACTACGTTGAGGTTTCAAATATGCCAACTACAAACGAGGCAGTTGCATATCTCAAATCAAACGGTGTCGTAGTTGCTCCTTCAAAGGCAGTTAACGCAGGCGGCGTTGCAGTTTCAGGTCTTGAAATGTCACAAAACTCAATGCGTTACAGCTGGACAGCCGAGGAGGTTGACGAAAAGCTCAAGGGTATTATGAAGAATATCTTTGAAAACTCCATCAAGGCAGCAAACAAGTACGGTCTTGGTGACGACCTCGTTGCAGGCGCAAACATCGCAGGCTTTATCAAGGTTGCAGACGCAATGCTCGCACAGGGCGTGGTATAATCTATACGCGAAATGAAATAAATCCTTATTGGATTTTTGAATAATAAAATTAGGACGGAGAACTCAAAAATTTTCCGTCCTTTTTATTTGACAAGGGGTCCTCAAGCCGAAATGTGAGGCTTGGGGTTCTCTTTAATTACCTATTTTACATAAAATTCACAAAAGCTTTATAAATATATTATAAAAAAATGATAATTCCGTATTGATTTTTGTGCATTTATATAGTATAATATACTCAGCGAATTATGTATTCTTATAGGAGGTTAGTAATGAAAAAGAAGATTTTCGCATTATTGCTTGCGGTTTTGATGCTTGTTCCCTTTGTAGTTGCTTGCGGTGGAGACACTAACACCGACACAAATACGAATACAAATACAGGTTCAACCGAAACCGATACCGGTTCAAGTGAAACAACCGATACAAGCACACCATCTACCGATACTTCAACAGGCAAGCCTGCCGTTGATAAGGTAGACACAAAAACAGACAAATCCCAAAAGTGGTCAGGTAAAACTCTTGACTGTATTGCAGAAAGCTGGGGCGGCGGTGATCCTGCTGCTTGGGACCAACCTGAGCTTTACGTTAAGGGCGCTTCACAAGAGGGCAACCTTGGCACAAAGGTTAACGACGCTGTTTGGGCAAGACAAATGCAAATTCAAAAGATTTACGGCGTAACTATGGTATGGCACAAGGCAATGGGTGCTTTCTCAATGCAAAACGAGCTTCAAACAGGTCTTGAAGCGGGTGCTGATAAGTTCCATATCGCAACACCACGTGGATATGAAATGCAATCACTTATTGCTGCTGACACGGTTTATGACCTTTCAAGCAGCAAGTACATTGATTTGACAAAATCATACTACAATCAAGCAGCAGTTGACTCACTCACAGTATACGGACACACCTTCTTCGTTGGAGGTGACTTCAGCTATCTTGATGAATACACAGCATACGTTGTTTTCTATAACCAAGCTGTTTCAGAAAAGTTCCCAACCTTTGGTAACCTTTATAAAACAGTAAAGGACGGCAAGTGGACAATTGCACGTCTTACACAAAAGGCTCAGCTCGTTGGTGCTGAATCAAACGGTACACCGGGCTGGCAGGATGATGATACATACGGCTACGGTGCAAGCGGTATGTCAGGCTTCTTCCAATCAAGCGGCATTAAGCAGGTTTCTGTTGATAAGTCATCAGGTGACCCAAGCCAATATAACTACCACATCACACTTAACCAACCTAGCGAAGTTACTGAGCTTGTTACAGCACTTGCAAACATCAAGGCTTCAACTTGGGCAAGAGTAGGATGGGACGGCGGCTTCGGCGCTATGCTCGATTCATTCCAAAGCGGAAGACTTCTTTTCTATGATGAAGTAGTACAAAAGATTTTCGAGTTCAAGGCACAGGACGACAACTTTAAGGTTGCAGTTCTCCCAATGCCAAAGCTTAACGACGACCAAGAAAGCTACTACACACCTTTCGCTTCACAATCAACAGTTATGTGCGTTCCTAAGGCAACTGTTGATAAGGAAATGTCAGAGTACTTCTTTGACGTTCTTTCATGGACAGGTCAAGATTACGTTATGAGAGGCTTCTACGATGCTATGGAATCACGTCTTTACGATGATGGTGAAACATCAAGAGACGATGCTCTTGAAGTCCTCAAAGACCACGTTCTTAACAACCTCATCTACGACCCGGGTTATATCTCAACAGGTATGAGCGGCAAGTTCTTGACACACGTTCAAAGCGAAACAATCTCAGGCGCAACACCTTCATCATCACCGTTCACAACTCTTTATAGCGAATCGTATAACGATGCGTATAAGATTTTGAACGACGAAAAGACAGGCTGGAACACCTACGCAAAGAACTATAAGGACTAATTTCTTATAAAGTAAAAAGACAACGCTTCGGCGTTGTCTTTTTTTGCTTAAAATACTATATCTTGTTGAAAAATTTCTTCCTATATGATATACTTATCTTATAAATATAATACAGTGAGGTCGCTCTATGTCAATTTTAGTAAACGATAAAATTTTCACCTTAAACACCAAAAACACAACCTATCAAATGCACGTAAACGAGGAGGGGGTTCTTTTGCACTCGTATTATGGCGCAAAAATGGAGTACAGTGACCTTTCCTACGCATCGCACAAAAAGGGATGGAACGCGTCCTTTTCGGCTTATATAAGGGATACTGACTATTCCTCGTGCCACGCAAGTGAGGAGCTTTCCGTTTTCGGTCTTGGCGATTATAGATTAAATGCACTTGCACTCGTTAACCACGACGGCACAACGGGATGCGAGCCCATATACCATAGCCACAAAATTGAAAAGGGTAAGTATAAAATCAAGGGCTTGCCCGCATTTTACGGTGACGAGGGCGAAACGCTCGTTATCACCTTGAAGGACAAGGCGTACGATATTTATTTCCATATGTATTACGGCGTTTTGCCCGAATACGACCTTATAACTCGCGCACTTGTTATAGAGAACAAAACGGACAAAAAAATCAGACTTGAAAAAGCGCTTTCGGTAACGCTTGATATGCCAACGGGTAATTTCGATATGCTTCATTTCTTTGGCGCGCATATGCGTGAAAGAGAGCTTGAAAGAACGAGAATTACACACCTTGCATCAAGCGTGACAAGCACACGCGGTGCATCGGGACATATGCAAAACCCATTCGTTATTATTTGCGATAAGGATGCAACGGAATACCACGGCAGAGCATACGGTCTTGCACTCGTTTATAGCGGAAACTTCGTTATCTCGTGCGAGCGCGACCAGCACGAAAGAACGAGAGTGGTTGCGGGAATTAACCCCGAGGGATTTAATTATACGGTTGACGCGGGCGAAACCTTTGAAACGCCCGAGGTTGCACTCGTTTACAGTGACGAGGGCTTTGGCAAGCTTTCAAACAATTATCACGATGCGATAAGAAACAATCTTTGCCGCGGTAAATTCAAAAACGCACGCCGCCCCGTGCTTATCAACAACTGGGAGGCAACATATTTTGATTTCAACGCAGATAAATTAGTTTCAATGGCTAAGGACGCCGCCGAAATCGGCGTTGAGCTTCTCGTTATGGACGACGGTTGGTTCGGTCACAGAGATGACGACACAACCTCGCTTGGCGATTGGTTTGTAAACGAGGAAAAGCTTCAAGGCACGCTTCAAAATCTTGTTAAAAGAGTAAATGACGAGGGTCTTAAATTCGGAATTTGGTTTGAGCCTGAGTGCATTTCCGAGGATAGCGAGCTGTTTAAGGCGCACCCCGACTACCGCTTTGCAATTCCAAACCGTGACCCACACCTCTCGCGCTCGCAATTCGTGCTTGATATGACGAGAAAAGAGGTGCGCGACAATATTTACGACCAAATGGTAAAGGTACTTAACAGTGCCAACATCGCATACGTAAAATGGGACTTTAACCGTCACATATGCGATTTATACAGTGCCGCTATTCCAAGCGAGCGTCAGGGCGAGGTATATCATAGATATATGCTTGGCGTTTACGAGCTTCTTGAAAGAGTAACGAGCGCGTTCCCCGACATCCTTTTTGAAAGCTGCTCAGGCGGCGGCGGACGCTTCGACTGCGGTATGCTTTACTATATGCCGCAGGTGTGGACGAGCGATAACTCCGATGCAATCGACCGCTTGAAAATTCAATACGGCACGTCCTTTGCATACCCTGTCAGAACTATGGGCGCGCACGTTTCCGTTTGTCCAAACCACGGAAATGCAAGGGTGACACCGCTTTCAACGCGCGGCAACGTAGCATACTTCGGCACGTACGGCTTGGAGCTTGACATTACTAAGATGACAAGTGAGGAAAAGCAGGAAATTAAGCGCCAAATCGTTGAATTTAAGAAGTATTACGACCTTATTCAGTTCGGTGATTACTATCGCCTTATCTCTCCGTTCACCCCTGAGGAAAGCCGTTACTGTGCTTGGCAGGTAGTGGCTAAGGACGGAAGCGAAGCACTTGCTTGCACCGTTGCGTACGAGTCAAAATGCACAGTCCCACCCGAGCTATTACGCCTGCGCGGTCTTATTCCCGATAAGCTATACAAAATAAACGGCGGCGATGAAGCGTACCTCGGCTCAGCCCTTATGAACGTAGGCTTCTGGCTCGACTACGACCACGTTTCGTACCCGTCAAGACTGTACCACATCACGCTTGCATAACTTAAAAAAGAGAGTAAGAATATAAGGATTTTCTCCTTGTACTCTTGCTCTCTTTCTGCTTGCTTATTTATTTTAATTAAGAATGAGCTACTTAATGCCGAGATGTGAAAGATAATCCTGCTCAGCTCTGAAAACACGAATCACGCGTACCTCATCACCTGTTATTTTGTAAAATGCAATATACGTTTTCTTAATGGAAAGAAATTTATAATCATTTTTTTCGATAGTATAGTTGGAAAGATTTGCGCCCATATTTGGAAACAGCTCAAGTCTTTCAAGTGAAGAATATATCAAGCCTGCTTGCTTTTTTGCGACGGTAACTCCGTCCTTCAAAATATAGTTATATATAGATTCAATATCTGCCTGCGCCTGTGTGGAAATACGAAGCTTGTAATTCATAAAGAGTTATAATCCAAGACGAGCCTTGCTTTCCTTTAAGTCAAGCCA
>JBGVIN010000061.1:0-13709 GCA_045123255.1 Eubacteriales bacterium | reverse complement strand
CTAAAAAACGGACACAAAAAAATGAAGAGAACTTGCAATTTTTGCAAGTTCTCAACAATAAACCGCTTTGAAATCAATATATATTATGGTTTTAGACGAGAATGTGTCTGTTTTTGTTCTGTGCTTATTGCAACAGCCCCTTTTTTTGTCGAATTAAAATAACCGACTCGGTGGCTAAATTCTTCATTTTGATATTGTAATTGTGTGCGCGCGGTGTTATAATTATATCAGATGGAAACGAAAGGGGTGACTTTATGTCAAAAGCTACCACGTGTTGCTTCACAGGACACCGCTTTTTGCCAAGGAGCTTCAATTCCAAGCGACTGCAAGAGGCGATTGAAGCAATGATTGAAAAGGGAGTTGACACCTTTATTTGCGGAGGTGCGCTCGGCTTTGACACCGAAGCGGCTATTGAGGTTTTGAAGCTTAAAAAGAAAAAATACAAGGAAATCAAGCTTCATATTTACGCCCCCTGCCAAGGTCAGGACGCAAAATGGAATTCAAGGGATCAACGCTTGTATAAAGAAATTCTTTCGCGCGCTGACTACGTTGATATGCCAAATACGCTTTACAACAATCAATGCATGAAAGTAAGAAACTACAAAATGGTTGACAGCTCCGCGTATTTAATAGCGTACTACGACGGCACCTTCGCCTCGGGCACGGGTCAAACCGTTCGATACGGTGAAAAATGCGGTCTTGAAATAGTCAACCTATATAACGAATAATCAAGAAGGAAGCAATATGGAAAAAATCACTTGGCGCGGCGGTGCTTTGGTCGCACCCGTCCCCTCGGTTATGGTGACCGTTGGAGATATGGAAAAATCAAATATAATCACGGTTGCGTGGTGCGGAATTACAAATACCGTTCCGCCGAAAACGTATATTTCCGTGCGCCCTGAAAGGTTTTCGCACGCAATTCTTAAAGAAAAAGGCGAGTTCGTTATCAACTTAACTCCGTCGTCACTTGCCAAAAAGGCGGATTTTTGCGGAATGTATACAGGCAAAAAGGTTGACAAATTTAAGGAGTGCGGCTTCACCAAGGAAAAAGCAACGAAAATCGACGTGCCGATGATAGGCGAATGTCCGATTTCCATTGAATGTCGAGTGACTGACGTAATTCCGCTCGGCTCGCACGATATGTTCCTTGCCGACATTTTAGCCGTGAACGTGGAAAAATCGCTCCTCGAGGGCGACAAGCTATGCATCAACCGCGCACACCTTTGCGCGTTTGCCCACGGGGAGTATTACAAATTAGGCGAACGCATCGGCAAATTCGGCTTTTCTGTAAAAAAGAAAAAACCGCAAAACAGGAAGGACAATCCCTCAGTCGCTAATCAAAATAAATCTAAATCAAAGCAATAGAGCGGCGACAGCTCCCTTTGCACAAGGGAGCCAAGAGCAACGGCAAATTCGGCTTTTCCGTTAAAAAGAAAAAACCGCGCAAAGGAAAAAATAAATCACGCTTGTAGGGGCGACCATTGGTCGTCCGTTAAATAAACAAAATCAAGGAGAGAAGAAAAATGATTTTTCAAAATGGAGAAACAATTGTATTCGCAGGAGATTCAGTTACAGACTGTGGCAGAAAGCGCCCATACGGTATGGGTCTTTGGGAGGGACTCGGAAGCGGCTACGTTCGTATGGTAGACACTAACCTCGCAATCGACTATCCCGAAAGAATGCTCCGCATCATAAACGTAGGTGAAAGCGGCGCGGCAAGCAAGGATATGCTCGCAAACTGGGAGAAAAACGTTGAAGCGTGCAAGCCCGACTGGGTTTTCTTTATGATAGGCGCAAACGACGTATGGCGTCAATTCGACGAGCCAAACCTTGACAACAGCGCACTCACACCCGAGTGCTATCGCGCTAACCTCGAAGCGGTTTGTGAGCGCACCCTTCCAAACGTAAAGGGTATGTTCGCCATCAGCCCATTCTATATGGAAGCAAACGATAGCGACCCAATGAAGGTGCGTATGAAGGAATACGCTCAAATTTGCCGCGAGGTCGTTGATAAATACGCAGAAAAATATAACATCAAGTACATAGACGTTCAAGAGGACTTTGACAACCACTTAAAGTTCCGTTACCCTGCCTACATTTCTTGGGACAGAGTTCACCCCAACTGGGTCGGCGGCATGATGATTGCGCGTAAGATTCTCAAAGCAATCGAAGCGTAGTGTTTTCTTGCCAAAGAAAACACAATGAAATGAATCCGCAAAAGCATCTTCGTGAAATACGCTACGCGAATGAAATGTTTTGCAAAACATGAAATGCCTTTTGGCATATGATTCATTTTATTTCAAGTTGCGTGGCAACATTTCAAGACACAACGTGTCATTTCAAGTGCATTAGCACATTTCATTATTGCATTAAAACGGGAGAAAAACATCTCCCGTTTTTCTCTTGCTATTTATCTCATAATGTGCTAAAATTAAAGTATCAAATTTTTACGAGGTAAATTATGATTAGCGTAGCATACAGCGCGGGGCTTTTCGGCATCGACGGTTACTTAGTGACTGTTGAGTGCCATATGACGAGCAGTCTTTCGTGCTTTGAGATAGTCGGACTGCCCGACAATGCGATAAAGGAAGCGAAGGAGAGGGTTAGGGCGTCGCTCATTAACTCCAAAATTCCGTTCCCTCAAAAGGAAATAATAATAAATCTTGCCCCTGCCGACAAGCGCAAGGAGGGCTCTGCCTTCGACCTTGCCATTTTGGTGAGCATTCTTGCAAGCGCAGGCACGATAAAAAACCGCGCAGAGCTTCAAGACAGCTGCTTTATCGGTGAGCTTTCGCTCTCGGGCGAGCTTCGCCGTGTCAACGGCGCACTTTGTATGGCGGCGGCAGCTAAAAAGGCAGGCAAAACTAAGCTCTTTTTACCTATCGAAAACGTAAAGGAGGCAAGCGTGGTCGAGGGACTCACCGTTTACGGAGTTAAAAACGTAAATCAGCTTGTCACTCACTTAACAACAGACGAAAAAATCACTCCGACCGAGCCAAGCACAAATGAAAATATCAAAACGGTAAATTACCCCGATTTTGCCGACGTTATGGGACAGGCGCAGGTAAGGCGCGCGGTTGAAATTGCCGCAGCAGGTGCGCACAACCTCTTGCTCATCGGCCCACCCGGCACGGGAAAATCAATGATTGCCAAGCGCATACCGTCGATTTTGCCCGAAATGACCTTCGAGGAGTCAATAGAAACAACGAAAATCCATTCCGTTTCGGGAATTTTACCCGAGGACGTCGCCTTAATCCGCGAGCGCCCCTTCCGCTCTCCTCACCACACAATGAGCGCCCCTTCCTTAGTTGGCGGCGGCAAAATCCCACAGCCCGGTGAGGTTTCCCTTGCCAACAACGGCGTTTTGTTTCTCGATGAGCTGCCCGAATTTAACCGTTCGGTGACGGAGTCGCTCCGCCAACCGCTTGAGGACGGAAAAATCACGATAACAAGGGCATCAGGCAGAATTACGTACCCGTCGTCATTTATGCTCGTAGCTGCCATGAACCCATGCAAGTGCGGCTACTTCGGTCATCCAACCCACCCCTGCACCTGCAAAAAAGAGGATATTAAGCGGTACGTTTCAAAAATCAGCGGCCCGCTTCTTGACAGAATTGATATTCAAATTGAGGTTTCCTCACTCGCATACGACGAAATTTCAAAGAAGCAAGCAGCCGAGCCATCAAGCGCAATAAGAGAGAGGGTAAACAAGGCGCGCAAAATAATGCAAGCGCGCTTCCAAAACGAAAGAACCGAGGCAGGCGCAGAGATTACCGCAAACGCGCAAATGGAGCCAAAGCACCTAAGAAAATACTGCGCTCTCAGCCCCGAATGCTCCTCCCTTATGGAAAGAGCCTTCGTTGCACTTGGGCTTTCCGCCCGCGGACACGACAGAGTCCTTCGCTTAGCACGCACAATTGCCGACCTTGACGGTAGCGAAAATATAATGCCACAGCACATTGCCGAGGCGGTAGGCTTGCGCTCGCTCGATAAAAAATATTTTAACTAGGACGCATATGCGTCATGAATTGAAGCAAAGCTTCATGAATTGTTGATAACGCAACGTGAATTGACCTATGGTCGTGAATTGCAACGAGGTTGCATGAAAGGAAATTATGAAAAAGAACAAAATATTAAAAATAAAAATCAGCGAGGACGTGGCAAAAAAGTTTGCCGTTGTCGCTAAAAACGAAAAGATGACGCTTCAAAACGAGGTAGTGGCTATGATACGCCAAAAAATCTCTTACTACGAAAGAGTAAAGGGCAACTTGAAAAAGGACGAGCTTGACTCTATCGATATGTCGGAATATACCGACGAGGAAAGCGACGCTTAGCGTCATGAATTGAAGCAAGGCTTCATAAATTGTTTCTTTGAAACATGAATTGACTGCGTCATGAATTGTTGCTAACGCAACATTAAATTGATTAAAGAGCCGCTTCAAAGGAAACGGCTTTTTTGCGTATTGTCGTTTTGCATATATAAAGAAGCTTTTAATCGGTAAATCTATAAAAATGCGACAAAAAATCAAAAAATATCATATATCTCTTGAATTTTGATAACGAAAGTGCTAATATAACTATGTACGGGCTTGCGCGCGTATGCATTTGTGCGCAGTTTTTACGAAAAAAGTTGTATAAAAATAAAACTGGAGGGTTTTTTCAATGATAACAAGAAAGAAACAGTCAATGGACGGTAATACCGCCGCCGCTACTGTCAGCTACGCGTTTACAGAGGTTGCAGCGATTTACCCAATCACACCATCAAGTGTTATGGCTGAGCTTACAGACTCATGGAGTGCTACAGGCTTAAAGAACATTTTTGGTGAACAAGTAAAGGTTACTGAGATGCAATCTGAGGCAGGTGCCGCAGGTACAGTTCACGGCTCACTCGCAGCAGGTGCTCTTACAACAACCTACACAGCATCACAGGGCTTGCTCCTTATGATCCCTAATATGTATAAGATCGCAGGTGAGCTTCTTCCAAACGTAATTCACGTTTCCGCTCGTTGTGTTGCATCCCACGCACTTAACATTTTCGGTGACCACTCCGACGTATACGCTTGCCGTCAAACAGGCTATGCTATGATGGCTTGCACAAACCCACAAGAGGTTATGGACCTCGGTGCAGTTGCACACTTATCAACAATTAAGGGCAGAGTTCCTGTTCTTAACTTCTTCGACGGCTTCCGTACATCACACGAAATCCAAAAGATTGAGGTTTGGGACTATAACGATCTTGCTGAAATGGTTGACAAGGACGCTATTGCTGCATTCCGCGCACGCTCAATCAACCCTGAGCATCCTGTTCTTCGTGGCTCAGCTGAAAACGGCGATATCTTCTTCCAACACAGAGAGGCTTGTAACCAATACTACGATGCCTTCCCTGCTATCGTTGAAGACTACATGAACAAGGTTAACGAAAAGATCGGCACAGACTATAAGCTCTTTAACTACTACGGCGCACCTGACGCTGAAAGAGTTATCGTTGCTATGGGTTCAGTTTGTGACGTTTGCGAGGAGGTTATCGATTACCTCACAGCTAAGGGCGAAAAGGTTGGTCTTGTAAAGGTTAGACTTTACCGTCCATTCGTTGCAGACAAGCTCGTTGAGGCTATTCCTGCAACAGCTAAGAAGATTGCAGTTCTTGACAGAACTAAGGAGCCGGGCTCACTTGGCGAACCACTTTACCTCGACGTTGTTTCATCTCTTGCAATTAAGGGTGTACAGGCTAAGGTTGTTGGCGGTCGTTACGGTCTTGGTTCAAAGGATACAACTCCTGCTTCAATCTTCGCAACATATGAAAACTTGAACCTCGACGAGCCAAAGGCTAACTTCACAATCAGTATCGTTGACGACGTTACAGGTCTTTCACTCCCTGAAACAACAAACATTGACACAAGCGCTAAGGGCACAATCTCCTGCAAGTTCTGGGGCCTTGGCGGCGACGGTACAGTTGGTGCTAACAAGAACTCAATTAAGATTATCGGTGACTACACAGATAAGTTTATTCAGGCTTACTTCCAATACGACTCAAAGAAGACAGGTGGCGTTACAATTTCACACCTTCGTTTCGGCGATTCAGTTATTAAGAGCCCATATTATATAACAAAGGCAGACTTCGTTGCTTGTCATAACCCTTCATACATGCTTAAGGGCTACAAGATTGTAAACGACGTTAAGCCGGGCGGTACGTTCCTTCTCAACTGCCAATGGACAGAGAGCGAGCTTGATGCTCACTTGCCAGCAGAGGTTAAGAAGTATATCGCTGAAAACAACGTTCAATTCTACATTGTAAACGCTATCGACAAGGCAATTGAAATCGGTATGGGTAAGAGAACAAACACAATTCTCCAATCCGCATTCTTTGCACTTGCTAACATTATGCCTATTGACGAAGCTATCGAAAAGATGAAGTACATGGCTAAGAAGTCATACTTAAAGAAGGGCGAAGCTGTAGTTGAAATGAACTACAAGGCTATTGACGCAGGTAAGGACTGCCTCGTTAAGGTTAACGTTCCTGCTTCATGGGCAACAATTGACGTTAAGGAAGTTAAGGAAAGAGTTGAGGGCAAGCGTCCTGAGCTCGTTAAGTACGTTGAAAGCGTTCTTCTTCCTGTTTCAAAGATGGAAGGCGACAAGCTCCCTGTTTCTGCATTCGTTGACTACGTTGACGGTACGTTCCCACAAGGCGCTGCTGCTTATGAAAAGCGCGGTGTTGCAGTTACTGTTCCTGAGTGGATTCCTGAAAACTGTATCCAATGTAACCAATGCTCATACGTATGTCCACACGCAACACTCCGTCCATTCGCTATGAACGCTGATGAGGCTGCTAACGCTCCTGCATCAACCAAGTTCGCAGCTAAGATGACAGGTAAGGGATGCGAGGACTACAAGTTCACAATCGCTATCAGCCCACTTGACTGTATGGGTTGCGGTCTTTGTGTAAACGTTTGTCCTGTTGCTATCAAGGCTAAGGCAAACGGCACACCTGAAAAGACACCTATTAAGATGGTTGCACAAGCAAGCCAGCTCGATCAACAAGCAGCATTTGACTATGCAGTTGCTAACGTTTCTAAGAAGGAGCTTCCATTTAACGAAATTTCAGTTAAGGGTAGCCAATTCAATCAGCCACTCCTCGAGTTCTCAGGCTCATGCGCAGGCTGTGCAGAAACATCATACGCACGTCTTATTACACAGCTCTTCGGCGAAAGAATGTATATTTCTAACGCAACAGGCTGTTCATCAATTTGGGGTGGTTCAGCTCCATCAACACCATACACAGTAAACAAGGATAGCCTCCGCGGTCCGGCTTGGGCTAACTCACTCTTCGAGGATAACGCAGAGCACGGTCTTGGTATGTTCCTTGGTCAAAAGACTCTCCGTGAAAAGCTCATTCGCAAGGTTGAAGAAATGGCAGCAAGCGAAAAGGCAAGCGACGAGTTTAAGGCAGCAGCAAAATCTTACCTCGACACAATTGACGACGGTAAGGCAAACGAGGGCGCTACTAAGGCTCTCATTGTAGAACTCGAAAAGGCAGAGGCTGCAGGTTGCCCAATTGCTAAGGAAATCCTTGCAGAAAAGACATACCTCTCCAAGAAGTCCGTATGGATCTTCGGTGGTGACGGTTGGGCATACGATATCGGCTTCGGCGGTCTTGACCATGTTCTTGCATCAGGCGAAGACGTTAACGTAATGGTATTCGACACAGAGGTTTACTCAAATACAGGTGGACAAGCATCAAAGGCTTCTAACCTCGGTCAGGTTGCTCAGTTCGCAGCAGCAGGTAAGGCTATCGGTAAGAAGAACCTTGCTGAAATCGCAATGTCCTACGGCTACGTATACGTTGCACAAATCGCTATGGGCGCTGACCCTGCACAAACCATCAAGGCTATTGCAGAGGCAGAGGCTTATAAGGGTCCATCACTTATCATCGGTTATGCTCCATGCGAAATGCACGGACTTAAGGGTGGTATGACAAACTGCCAAGGCGAAATGAAGAAGGCTGTTGAGGCTGGTTACTGGGATCTCTTCAGATACAACCCATCACTCAAGGCAGAGGGCAAGAACCCATTCTCACTCGACTCCAAGGAGCCAACAGGCGACTACCGTGCATTCCTTACAAACGAAACACGTTACAGCCGTCTTGCTCAACAGTTCCCTGAAAGAGCAGAAGCACTCTTTGCAGCAAGCGAGGAAGCAGCTAAGGCTAAGTACGAAAGACTTAAGAGATTTATCGAACTCTACAAGTAATTAATACTTAAAACAATAAAAATCCCCGAGCAATCGGGGATTTTTTGCACCTCATCCACCGCCAAATGAACAAAAAATGAATAAAAACGCCTTACTTTAGATATAATTTTAAGGAAATATTCCCTTAAATTATTGACAATTCCCTTACATTGTGCTAATATTTGAGGGAAAGAGGGTGGAATAAAGGTTATGAGAACGTTTAACTATTCTGAAATTAAAGAGCAAAAATGGGATTCGGAGCTTCTTAGCTTGATTGCCGCTATATATAAAGAGGCGGGGAAACAGGAGATGTACCTCAAACAGCGCCCCGAGGAGCTTGAAAAGCTCGTAGAAGTAGCAAAGGTGCAGAGCACGGAGAGCTCCAATGCGATAGAGGGTATTTTTACAACAAATACGCGTATTAGACAGCTTGTAGAGGATAAGACTACGCCGAGAAATAGAAATGAGCAGGAAATAGCAGGATACCGTGATGTATTGAACATCATTCACGAGAGCTTTGATGCTATCCAAATTACGCCAAACTACATTTTGCAGCTTCACAAGATTCTGTATAGCCATATGAACAACCCCGCAGCGGGCAGAACAAAGACGGTACAAAATTATATAAGTGCAACTTATCCCGACGGCAGTGTGAAAACGCTCTTTACGCCTCTTGATCCATTTGAAACTCCTGTCGCGTTAGAAAACCTATGTAACGAGCTTAACCGCGTGATTGGTAATAACGAACTTGAGCCGCTCATTGCAATTCCTATATTCATTCACGACTTTCTTTGCATTCATCCGTTCAATGACGGAAATGGAAGAATGAGCCGTTTGCTCACAACGTTACTCCTTTACAGAAGCGGATTTTACGTTGGCAAATACATTTCGCTTGAAGCAAAGATAGCGAGGAATAAGGACTTATACTACGATGCTTTGGGGGATGCGCAGATTGGCTGGCACGAAGGAAATGAGGATGCACTTCCATTTGTCAAATATCTGCTCGGTACGATACTTTCAGCTTACCGCGATTTTGAAGAGAGATTTTTGCTTGTTGAAACAAAGCTGTCAGCACTCGAAACAGTGCGCCGTGCAACGCTAAGCAAGATTGGCGGATTTTCTAAGCAGGACATAAGAGAGCTGTGTCCGTCGTTGAGTATAAGCTCCATTGAGGGGGCGTTACGCAAATTGGTTGCCGAATGTGAAATAAAGCGCGAGGGTAACGGGAAGAATATTCGTTATTTAAGACTTAAATAAAATGCCAAAAAAGCCACGGAAAAATCCGTGGCTTTTTTGCGCTCAAATATTGAATATCGCCGTAGGGGAGGATATTATCCTCCCGCTTTGTGATTTTCTTGTGTGCGAATCTCAAACATTTCACTTGGCAAAATTCCAAACTCTTTATTAATAAGAATTATAATATTTGTTTTCAACCTTGGTGGCATAGTACCGTTTTCTAAAGATGTTAAGGTCTTAGTGCTGATTTTGAGCAATTTAGCCATTTTCCCTTTAGATAGCTTATTTTCAATCCGCAAAGCTTTAATGTTTTCACAGAAAATTGCAATTTCAAGTTCGTTTTTCATATTGCTGTCCTTTCGTTTTGATATAACTTGATTATAGCACGAATAATTTAGAATGTAGGATTTTAACCTGAATCAGGTTATAATTTTTATAAAGTAGAGTAAACTGACAGAAAAGACCGCTATAAATAAAATTAAGCCACGGATTTCCGTGGCTTTTTAAGTGCAATTTTAAAGTGCAAAAACAAAAAATTGCACTTAAAAGTTGCACTTTAACCTTAGATGTGACGCGAAAACAGTGCTATGGCACATATTACATTTATATTTTTTAACAAAGTTCACAAAAAGTTAATAAAATGGTGATATACTTAAATGTAGTTATACTATGCTTATAATAGTTTATATTTAGTTTATTTTTCTTTATATAATATTAAAGGAAATGGGCGCGTGCGCGACTGTTAAATAAACGTAACGTATCGCTTTGGAAAGGGGGCAGAGAAATGAACGAATATCGTGTTGGTATTGACATAGGCTCAACAACTGTCAAGGTTGTGGCAATAGACAAAGACGGCGAGATTGTGTTCGGCAAGTACGAAAGACATCTATCTCATACACAGGGTAAGCTATATTCACTTCTTTGCGACCTGAAGGAAGATTTGGGCGAGTGCGAAATTAAAGCGAAAATCACAGGCTCAGGCGCGATAAATCTCGGCAAGGCACTTGACATTGGCTTTGTGCAGGAGGTTAGCGCGGTTGCCGAGGCGTTAAAGCATTTAGCACCGCAAACCGACGTTGCAATAGAGCTTGGCGGAGAGGATGCCAAGATTATATATTTTGAGGGCGCAAACGTTGAGGAGAGAATGAACGGTATTTGTGCAGGTGGCACAGGCTCGTTTATTGACCAAATGGCATCTCTTTTACAAACGGACGCGCAAGGACTTAACGAGTACGCCAAGAGCTACGAGCGCATTTATCCTATCGCGGCGCGTTGCGGCGTTTTTGCCAAAACCGATATTCAACCGCTTATTAACGAGGGCGCATCAAAGCCCGACCTTGCCGCATCTATTTTCCAAGCGGTTGTTAACCAAACCGTTTCGGGTCTTGCATGCGGTAAGCCGATTCGCGGCACGGTTGCATTCCTTGGCGGTCCGCTTCACTTTTTAACCGAATTAAAGGCGGCGTTTATAAGAACCTTAAAGCTCACACCCGAAACAACGGTTGACCCCGATAACTCACATCTTTTTGCCGCATACGGCTCTGCGCTTGAAGCAGACGATGCTCAGGCGGTTTTGCTTGATACGCTCCTTGAAAGACTAAACCAGGGCGTAAAAATGAAATTTGAGCTTAAACGATTGCCACCGCTTTTTGCAAGCGAGGACGAGTATGACGAGTTTAAGTCGCGTCACGAGCATGCGCGCGTTGTCCGCGGTGATATAAAAAATTACTCGGGTAATGCGTACCTCGGAATTGATGCAGGCTCAACAACCACAAAGCTTGCCTTGATAGGCGAGGACGGCGAGCTTCTTTATTCCTTCTACGCATCAAACCAAGGCTCACCTATCGATGCTGCAAAGCGCGCAATGCGTGAGCTTTCGACACTAATAAATGAAAACACAAAAATCGCCTACTCCTGCTCAACGGGCTATGGCGAAAAGCTGCTTAAATCCGCATTCAATCTTGATATGGGCGAGGTTGAAACTATTGCCCACTGTACAGCCGCTTCGTTTTTCGATTCCGAGGTTGACTGTGTGCTTGATATCGGCGGACAGGATATGAAATGCATTAAGCTCAAAAACGGCTCCGTTGACAATATTCTTCTAAACGAGGCTTGCTCCTCGGGCTGTGGCTCGTTTATCGAGTCATTTGCTAATTCGCTCGGCTATACCGCGCGCGATTTTGCAAGGGAAGCAATTTTTGCAAAAAATCCAATTGACCTCGGCACACGCTGTACGGTCTTTATGAATTCAAACGTTAAGCAGGCACAAAAGGAGGGCGCAAGCGTGCCCGATATCTCCGCAGGCCTTGCTTATTCCGTTATTAAAAACGCACTTTTTAAGGTTATTAAGCTAAATACCGCATCCGACCTTGGACGTCACGTCGTTGTGCAGGGCGGCACGTTTTATAACCACGCGGTGCTTCGCGCACTCGAAAAAATTGCAGGCGTTTACGTTACCTGTCCCGACATTTCGGGAATTATGGGCGCATTCGGCGCATCACTTATCGCACGCGAAAACGCACAAGGCAAGAAAAGCACAATTCTTTCCTTTGAGGAAATTGAAAATCTCACCTTCACCGCGCAAAACGTGCGCTGTAAGGGCTGCTCTAACCAATGCATCTTGACCGTCAATACCTTTAAGGGCGGCAGAAAATACATAACGGGCAACAGATGCGAGCGTGGCGCACAAAGCGAAAAATCCGCATCGAAGGGCGAAAACTTAGCAGAGTATAAGCTAAACAGAATTTTTTCCTACGAGCCACTGCCACAGGAAAGCGCACCGCGTGGCGTTATCGGCATTCCGCGCGCGTTAAATATATATGAAAACTATCCGTTTTGGGCAACGTTTTTTAAGGAGCTTGGATTTAGCGTTATGCTTTCTCCGAAATCAACGAAGCAGATTTACGAAATGGGAATGGACACAATTCCGTCAGAGTCCGAGTGCTATCCTGCAAAAATGACACACGGACATATAAGATGGCTTATCGAAAACGGCGCAAAAACTATTTTCTACCCCTGTATTCTTTACGAAAATCAGGAGTCACCAAGCGCGCAAAACCACTATAACTGTCCTATCGTAGTTTCAAACTCGGAAAACATAAAGAACAACTTCGAGGAAATTATCGACGGAAAAATAAAATACCTTCGTCCGTTTATCGCATTTACAAGCGAAAAAACGGTAGCCGACCGCTTAGTTAGCTTCTTTGGCGAGCGCTTTGGTGTGCCAGGTATCCCTGCGCGTGAGGTTAAACGCGCCTGCCACCTTGCGTGGGCGGAGCAGAAAAAGGCTAAGGATGATATAAAAAACGAGGGCAAGCGCGCTCTTGACGAGCTTGAAAAGAACGGCGGCCGCGGAATTGTTCTTGCGGGCAGACCGTATCACTTAGACCCCGAAATTAACCACGGCATCCCCGAGCTTATAGCCTCGTACGGCTTTACCGTGCTAACAGAGGACTCTTTGCCAGAATCATACGGTGAGCTGAAAAGCATCCGTGTAAACGACCAATGGGTTTACCACACCCGTCTATATAACGCGGCGGCTTACGTGCGCTCGCGTGATTATCTGGAGCTTATTCAGCTAAACTCCTTCGGCTGCGGAATTGACGCGGTAACGACCGACCAGGTGTCTGAAATCCTTGACGGCAGCGGTAAGCTTTATACCTCGCTTAAAATCGATGAGGTAAATAACCTCGGCGCAATAAGAATTCGCGTGCGTAGCTTGATTTCCGCGATAAATATGCGAAGGAAAAAGGGAATTTTACCGCACCCAAAGGAAATTAACTATCAGCGTGCAGAATATACCAAGGAGATGTTTGATAAGAGCTACACAATCTTAGCACCTCAAATGTCCCCGATACACTTTAGGCTGCTTGAACCGCTTTTCAGAAAATATAACTATAATTTCGTTGTTCTCTCCAATACCACGAAGGAAGCGATAGACACAGGACTGAAATACGTAAACAACGATGCCTGCTTCCCATCGATTACAATGGTAGGACAGATTATGGATGCGATTTTGTCGGGCAAATACGACACCGATAAATTAGCGGTTATTATGACGCAAACAGGCGGCTGCTGCCGTGCAAGCAACTACGTTAGCTTCATTCGCCGCGCGCTTGACAAGGTTGGGCTCAGTCATATTCCCGTAATTTCGCTCAGTCTGTCGGGAATAGAGAAAAACGAGGGCTTCAAAATCCCTAAGCGCGCTTACGTAGGAGCTATTAAAATGCTCGTCTTTGGTGACC
>JBGVIN010000060.1:0-25140 GCA_045123255.1 Eubacteriales bacterium | reverse complement strand
CTATGCTTCTTTTGTGGATGGATGAGAGGTATCCGAGAAAATTGGCGCGACTGAGTGTCGGTATTTTCAGCTTTTTTGCGCTTACGTATTCGAAATTTTTTTCATCTATTGCGTTTGAGTAAATTACTAAATCCATAGATTTTACACTGTCAGGGGTCGAATAGTATTTTATCACAGCGTGCTTTTCAAGCCGTGCGCTTTCCTCCGTCCGTCGCACGTCGTATCCGTAAATTTCCTTTCCAAGAAAGCGGCAGTAGGCGGCAATTGCGCTCATACTAACCCCACCTATCCCTATGAAAAATATTTTTTGAGATTTTGTAAAAATTTTGTGAATTTCCTCGTTGCTTATTTGAGTGTTTCTTAACGACATACGACAAAATTTTCTCCTTTTTTACAGTTTAATACATAATTTATTATAATTTTTTTGAATATTTTACACAATTATTCAATTTTGTGCTTGTTTTGTTCATAATTGTCTGTTATACTTAGTGTGATAATTTATTTTATCGATATAGCGGAGGAAATAAAAATGATGATTTCGGACATCAAAATCAGAAAGTTTTTCAGCGAAGGACCGATGAAGGCAGTTGTTTCAGTTACCTTTGACGGTGCTTTGGCGGTTCACGACATTAAGGTTATTAACGCAAAGGATAAGTATTTCATCGTTATGCCAAGTCGTAAAAATCCCGACGGTACCTACAGAGATATCGTTCATCCTATCAATGCTGAATTCAGAGCAGAGCTTGAGGGCGCGGTTATCAAGGCTTATTTTGACGGTCTTGAAACGGCAGAGTTTGCCGATTTGAAGGAAGAAGCGCTCGAGGCATAATTTTCAATTTATTTTGACTACTTTGTTATAAATCTTTATTTGGGCAGAAAATTCTGCCCTTTTTTGTTTTTAATATTGACACACGGGGAAAAGGTTGTTATAATATTATAATAAAATATGCGAGCGAGAAATTTTCTCTTTCGCTATATAATATGCTTTTTATGACAAAATGTGAGGTAAAAATGGCAAGTAAAATTCAAAAGCCGAGAGGCACGATGGATATTTTTCCGCGTGAGGCGCTTCTTTGGCAAAAAATAGAAAATGAAGCAAGGAGAGTTGCAAAGCTTTACGGCTTTGGCGAGGTTAGAACTCCTACCTTTGAGGAGCTTGCGCTTTTCAAACGCGGCGTTGGCGAGGTTACTGACGTTGTACAAAAGGAAATGTACACCTTTGAGGATAGAGAAGGACGCACCTTTGCGCTTCGCCCTGAGGGTACTGCCTCCGTTGTGCGCGCAATTATCGAAAACGGAAAAACGGGCGATGCTATGCCACTCCGTTATTTCTACTTGATTAACTGCTTCCGTTACGAAAAGCCACAGGCTGGCAGAAGCCGTGAGTTTTCACAGTTTGGCACAGAGATGTTTGGCACGCAGGACGCAAGTGCGGATGCAACCGTTATCTCTTTGGCAAGCAGCCTTATTAAATCCCTCGGTATTAAGGATACAACACTTCATATCAACTCTATCGGTTGTCCCGCTTGCCGTCCACAGTACAGAGCGGCACTCGTTGAGTATTTTAGCAAAAGACACGATGAGCTTTGCCCAACCTGTCAGGAGCGCTTAAAGACAAATCCGCTCAGAGTTCTTGACTGCAAGAGCCCAATTTGCTCGGAAATTGCAAAGGGCGCACCGAAAACCACGGAGCATCTTTGCCCTGAGTGCAGCGAGCATTTTGAGGACTTAAAGTCCTATCTTGGCGCACAAGGCATTGACTACGTTGTTGACCCACACATCGTGCGCGGTCTTGACTACTACACAAAAACGGTGTTTGAATTTATCTGCACCTCAATAGGCGCACAAAGCACAATTTGCGGCGGCGGTCGTTACGACGGCTTGATGGAGCAGCTCGGCGGCCCAAGCTTGCCGGGTATCGGCTTCGGTATGGGAATTACCCGTCTTATTCTTGCAATGCAAGCCTCGGGCGCTGATACGGTTGAGGAAGGCGCACCCCTTCTATATATCGCGCCAATGGGAAAGGCGGCACGCACAAAATCGCTTGAGATAGTTTCTAAGCTTCGTGCAAGCGGAATTTACGCAGAGTGCGACATATGCGCTCGTAGCTTGAAGGCGCAAATGAAATACGCTGACAAAATCGGAGCAAAATACACACTTATTCTCGGTGACAGTGAGCTTGAAAGCGGTAAGGCACAGCTCAAAAACATGCGTGAGAGCTCCCAAGAGGAAATTGAAATTAACAATATTTGCGAAGTAATTGCTTGCAAATAAGGAGGAAATATGGACATTTTTGAAAAGAACGATAAGCGCACGAATTATTGCGGTACGCTTTCAATGGAAAACGTTGGCGAGCGCGTATGTGTGCTTGGCTGGGCTCAAAAGCAAAGAGACCTCGGCTCACTCATCTTTATCGACCTTCGCGACAGAAGCGGCATTGTTCAGCTTGCGTTTGACGAAAACACCGAGCGTGAAATTTTTGACAAGGCATTCACCGTTCGTGCGGAGTATGTTTTGATGGCAAAGGGCGTTGTTCGCGAAAGAGCAACGAAGAACAAGAATATTCCAACGGGCGATATTGAAATTGTAGTTGACGAATTTAAGATTCTTAACAAGGCGCAAACCCCACCGTTTGAAATTACAGACGGCGGCGACGTTAAGGCAGAGCTTCGTATGAAGCACAGATATCTCGACCTTCGCCGTCCCGAAATGCAAAAGAATATTATCGCGCGTTCAAAAATTGTAAATCTTACAAGAAATTACTTTAACGAAAACGGCTTTATCGACGTAGAAACGCCAAACCTCATCCGTCCGACACCTGAGGGCGCGCGTGACTACTTAGTTCCAAGCCGCGTTCATAAGGGCAATTTCTACGCGCTTCCGCAATCCCCACAAATTTACAAGCAGCTTCTTATGTATTCGGGCTTTGACCGCTACATTCAAATTGCACGTTGCTTCCGTGACGAGGACCTTCGTGCAGACCGTCAGCCTGAATTTACACAAATTGATATGGAAATTTCCTTTACAGACGAAGAGGAAATTATGACAATAAACGAGGGCTTCCTTGCTTACGTATTCAAAAACTTTATGGGCAAGGAGCTTAAAACCCCATTCTTTCGTATGACATGGCACGAGGCTATGGAGCGCTACGGCTCGGACAAGCCTGATATTCGCTTTGGCTTTGAGCTTAATAACATCTCGGACATCGTTGCAAGCAGCGAATTCAAGGTGTTCAGCGGTGCAGTTGCCAACGGCGGAAGCGTTCGCGCAATTAACGTTAAGGGCGGCGCTAAGTTCTCAAGAAAGGAAATCGACCAGCTTACCGAAAAGGCAAAGCACTACCACGCAAAGGGTCTTGCTTGGCTCAAAAATGCAAATGGCGAGATTTCCTCATCATACGCTAAATTCTTAACCCAAGAAGAAAACGATGCAATCCTTGCACGTCTTGGCGTTGAGGTCGGGGACCTTGTACTCATCGTTGCCGATAAAAATAAGGTTGTTTTCGATACTCTCGGTGCGCTCCGTTGCGAGTGTGCTAAGCGCCTTGGACTTCTTGACCCATTTGACTTCAAGTTCCTTTGGGTGACAGAATTCCCACTCTTTGAGTATAGTGAGGAGGACGGTCGCTTCTATGCAATGCACCATCCATTCACCGCGCCTATGGTTGAGGACTACGAGTATATTGATTCTGATCCTGGCAGAGTCAGAGCAAGAGCTTACGATATCGTGCTTAACGGCACGGAGCTTGGCGGCGGCTCGATAAGAATTAACACAACAGAAATGCAGGAGCATATGTTCTCAGTTCTTGGTATTTCCAAGGAGGATGCAAACGAAAAATTCGGCTTCTTGCTTGACGCATTTAAGTACGGTGTGCCACCTCACGGCGGACTTGCATTCGGTCTTGACCGTTTGGTTACCTTGCTTCTCGGCCTTGAGGATATCCGTGATGTAATTGCTTTCCCGAAGGCGCAAAACGCATCGGAAATTATGTCAAAATGCCCATCATTTGCAAACCCCGACGACTTAAAGGAGCTCGGTATCGCAATAATTGCCGAAGAATAATTCTATGCACCTACGGTGCGTGATATGTGGCTATGCCACGTGATATTCACCTTGCGGTGAGTGATATGCCCGCTCGGCGTGATATGTCCTGCGGACGTGAAATGACGAAATTTAGGGAGGGGCTTGCTCCTCCCGCTTTTTTACCCACAAGGTGGAAATTCTGCTTGGTTTTTTGAGGTGAATATGACGATAAGCGAAGCGCTGAATAAGCTTTCAAAATCAAAATTTAGAAGCTCCTTTCACTTAAAAAAGAAGGATTTTGATTATATAGAAAAGGTAGGGCTTGAAAAGATACGCGAGCACGCGGTGGATTTTGTGAGCTCGCGCCTTGCCCCTGCGTATATAGAAAATGACGGCAAGCAAACGCCCACTAATGGACATCCTGTTTTTATTGCCCAACACGCCTGCGCCTGCTGCTGCCGTGGTTGTCTAAACAAGTGGTACAGAGTGCCGAAAAGCACCGAATTATCGACACAGAGTCAAGAAAAAATTGTAAATCTCTTAATGGCGTGGATAGAAAACGAGATAGAAGCTAACCGCACAAAAAATGCGGAGTGAGGTATATATGGAAAAGAAAAACTATACCTATATATTAAAATGCGCGGACGACACGCTATATTGCGGTTGGACAAACGACCTTGAAAAGCGCCTAAAATCACACAATGACGGCAAGGGCGCAAAATATACGCGCGCACGCTTGCCCGTCACCCTCGTTTATTCCCAAGAATTTGATACGCCAATCGAAGCGCAAAAAAGGGAATATAGGATCAAGCAAATGACGAGAACGGAAAAATTAAAGCTGATAGAAAAACATCAAAAAACGGACACAGGGTCGTAAAAACCCGTGTCCGTTTTGTATTTGATAGTTTTATTTAGTCTTCTGAATAAAGCTTGTAAAGCTCGGAGTAAATGCCGCCCATGGCTCCTTTGTGTAAAGGGAGCTGTCACGAAGTGACTGAGGGATTGGTGTTTAGTCCTCGGAATATAACTTGTAAAGCTCGGAGTAGATACCGCCTTGGGAGAGTAGCTCCTTGTGAGTTCCTTGCTCCTCAATACCGTTTTCGGTGAGGACCAAAATTCTGTCCGCGCCCTTTATGGTAGTTAAGCGGTGTGCAACTATGAAGGTTGTGCGTCCCTTGGCAAGCAATTCAAGCGACTTTTGGACAATTCTTTCGCTTTCGTTGTCAAGCGCGCTCGTTGCCTCGTCGAGAATAAGAATAGGTGGGTTCTTTAAGAAAACACGCGCAATTGAAATTCTTTGCTTTTGTCCGCCCGAGAGCTTAACGCCTCGCTCGCCAACGTAGGTGTCGTAGCCGTTTGGTAGGGAAAGAATGAAATCGTGCGCGCCTGCCAATTTCGCCGCCTCGACAATTTCCTCGTCGGTTGCATTTTCCTTGCCGTATGAGATGTTTTCCTTAACGCTGCCCGAGAAAAGATAAACGTCCTGTGCAACCACGCCAATGCTTGAGCGCAGGGAATTAAGCGTAACGTCCTTAATCGAAACTCCGTCAATTTTAATATCTCCGCTCGTCACCTCATAAAAGCGAGGAATGAGTGAGCAAAGAGTTGTTTTTCCTCCACCGCTCGGACCAACGAGCGCGATGGTTTCTCCTGCGGAAACGTCAAGGCTTAACCTTGTTAAAACCTCGCCACCCTGCTCGCTGTATTTGAAGGAAACGTCCGAAAACTCGACACGTCCCCTAACGTTTTCAAGAATTTTTGCATTTTTTGTGTCCTTAATCTCAGGCTCAATGTCCATAATCTCCGTGAAACGCTCAATTCCTGTAATTCCGCGTTGGAATTGCTCGGAAAACTCAACTATACGGCGCACCGAGGTAAGAAGTGTCGAAACGTACATAACGTATGCTATGTAGTCAGCAGCGGAAATTATATTCCATTTAATTTCAAAATCGCCTATTGTAATTCCATCCCAAACAAGGAAAAGACCGCCGACAACAACAACGATAATATACATCAGTCCGTCAAAAAGACGAGTTGAGCTTTGGAAGCCGCCCATATAAAAGTAGCTTCTTTTTTTGATTTTCAAAAACTTATCGTTTCCACGGCCGAACTTTTTCTTTTCAAGCTCCTCGTTTGCAAACGATTTTACAACACGCATGCCAAGGAGTGAGTCCTCAATTTGCGAGTTGATGATGCCCGTCTGCTCGCGTCCGTCCTTGAACGCCTGCTTCATTCGCTTTCTGAAAAATGCAAGGCATAAGCCGATAAGCGGAAGTGAGGCGAAAACAATTAAAGTAAGCGGCAGGTTAATATTTGCTAAAATAATAAATGCGAAAATTATTTTCGTGCTTGAAATGAAATATTCCTCGGGACAGTGATGTGAAAATTCGGTAACGTCGAAAAGGTCCGAGGTCATACGCGACATAAGCGTGCCGATTTTCGTGTTATCGTAATATGAAAACGATAGCTTGTTAAGGTGCGAGAATAAATCTCTGCGCATATCAGTTTCAATTCTTGCACCCATAATGTGTCCGTGCGTTGCCATATAATAGTTGGCAAGCGTGTCGATTAAACGCAAAATCACGTAGAGAAGACCGCAGCTAAGCACTAGCTTTACAAATTCGGGCACAATAAAGCTGTCCCCTGTTTTTTCGGTAACATAAGACGTGATTTCGCGAACAAGCAAGGGAAGCGCAAGCTCACAAAGCGTGGTTAGCGCAGCGCAAAAAAGGTCAAGTGCCAAAATCCACTTGTATTTTTTGTAGTAGGGCACAAACCTTTTTATCAGCCCTAATTTACTTTTCTTTTTCTTTTTTGTTTCTTCCATTTTTACCTCTATGTAGCTCGCGCAGGGTGCGCGAAAATTTACTGAAAATAATGAAAATCGGACACGTGATGACACTTTTTGAATATTTAAGCGTGCTTTTCAAGCTGACATTTCACAAAATCCCTTACCGCCTTATCGTACTTTTCAGCATCTGTTGCAAATGAGAAGCCGTGTCCTGCACCAAAGAAGGTGAAAAGATATTTTTCCGATGCACACGAGTCGTAGATTTCGTTGCTCATTTTGCAGGGCACGAAGCAGTCCGCCTCTCCGTGCATAATTATAATAGGCGTTTTTGATTTTGCAACCGCCTGCTTTGGCGAAATTTTATTAAGGTTGAATTTACCAAAGATATACGCGCCTGCCGAAATAAAAGGGTAGGTAAGCCTTGGCGGTAAGCCAATATCGCGGCACACCTTACTAATTATCTCCTTTGGCGAGGAATACGCACAGTCTGCAATAATTCCGTAAACGTTTTTGGGCAGGTCAAGGCAGGAAGCCATAAGCACTGACGACGCACCCATTGAAATCCCCGCTAAAAAAATGGGGATAGTCTTGCCAAAGCGCTCGTTTGCCCACCTAACCCAGGAAAGACAGTCAAAGCGCTCCTTAATGCCGAAGGAAATTGTTGTGCCGTCGCTTTTTCCGTGCGCCCGTTGGTCAACTATTAAGGTGCTTGCACCGAGCGACTTAAAAACCATATCCTCCGCACAAAGGTCACGAATCGCATCACCCTTGTAGCCGTGAAATTCTATAAACAACGGAGCATCAGCCTTTCCTTGATAGTATCTGCCAAAAAGCGAAAGACCGTCGAAGGATTTAATATATACAGGCTCAAAGCTTTGTGATTTTAATAGCCTTTCAGTGGCGCAAAGGCCCTTCAAAATCTCGCGCTCCTCGTCGTTTTTTGCATCAAACGGCATAACGGGACGGGAAAGCGGGAAATAAAAGGCGTGATTGAAAGCAAACCTTGATATCAGTATAAATATAATAAAAAGAAGTGAAACTACAAGTGAAAATATAACGAGCCAAGCAAAAAAACTCATAAAAGCCTCATAAAAATTAAAAGTAAATTTGTGCGTATGCACCTTGAATTTATTATGGGCAAATTTTTAATTTTTAGGCGTGAAATTTTTACTTGCTTGAAAATTAGACGGGGGAAAATTTCCCCCGTGACAAAATATCAAATGAAGTTTCAGTGCTATGTTTTTTGATAAAAATGTCCCACCTGTGTCTGTTTTTTGCAAAAAAGCTTAAATGAATAAGTCGTCGCTTGCTTCAATAGGGGAAATTTCATCTGTTGGCTCAGCTTCGTCTAAAATCGGGATATCAACTGTCATTGTAGATTCCTCGTCAAGCTCAATGCTTTCGAAGGAAGCCTTGATTTTTCTCGGCTTTTCGTTATAAAAGAAATCAATGCCGTCGTTTGAAAGCGAAACGCCGCCGTCGGCGTCAAAATCCATAATTTTATAAATTTTCGGCAAAATACGTCCACCCGAAACAAACGCTTCCGCCTTGGTTTTGTCAAGCGTGCCGAATTGAACGGGCACGGTGTACTGTGCGTTTAATTCCTTGGCAAATCTTTGTGCGTCGAGAATGTTCATTGAGCCGAAGGTGCCGCTGATAGGAATAAATGCGGCGTATAAATCGTTTGGCAAGGACTCAATTAGCTCCTTGCTGTAAAGCGTGTTTGATGCAACGTAGTATTTTTTGCCTGTATCGTTATCGGTAATTATAACGCCAAAGGCACTGCGGTCGTCGGTTTTTGCGTCAACCGCTTTTATGGTCAAATCTCCAAGTGACCATTCAAGTCCCTTTTCAAACATAGTTACGTTTGCGCGCTTCAGTCCCCACGCTTCGCTCGCTGTGCGAAATGCACTTTCGCAAGCAAGAATTGTGGGAGTATAGCCAAGGTGTCCCTTTGCAAGCTTTTTAACGGTCTTTATGTCGCATCTGTCGGGGTGCGAGCTTGTAATAACTGTAACGTCAGGCTTTGTATAGAATAGGCGGCGCTTAATTCTCATTCTGCGCTTGAAAAGCCTGTTAACCAAGCGAAGAGAGTCGGAAAGATATGGGTCGATAAGCACCTTGTGCTTGCCACAAATAAAAAGTAAGCCGCCGTGGCCAATCCACATAACCTTCATTTTCGCACCTCCGTTCAGAATTTTCGGCACAAGCGGTATCTTATGTGCCATTTTATTATATAATATCATAATTTTGTGGGTTTGTGTAGAAAATTTGTTAAAAAATCAAAAAAATGTTTCTTTTTTGCAAAAATTATAGTATAATGATAAAAACACACACTAAATTATAAAATAGGAGGAGAAAATGCAGGTAATTGAGCTTAAAACTATGGCTAAATATGAGCTTGACGAGCCAACCTTTGTTGCCCTTGGCACCTTTGACGGCTGTCATATGGCACATAAGCGCGTTTTGTCCTCTGCGTTTTACAGTGCAAAAAAGCTTGGCGTTAAATCCCTTGCGTATATTTTTGATACCGTGCCTAAATCACACTTAGGGAATGAATTAAAGTCGGTATATACGCTTGATGAAAGAATAAGAGCGATAAAAAATGCGGGGATAGACCTAATTTGCGTCGATAGCTTTGAACGTGTTAGAGATTTTAGTGCGCGTGAGTTTTTCGAAAACGTTCTTATAGGTGAGCTTTTTGCCGTTGGCGCCTCGTGCGGATACAACTATAAATTCGGCAAGGGTGCTTCGGGCTCTGCAAACGAATTAAAGGGGATGTTTTCCCAAAAAAACGGGGGGAGTGTCGAAATTTGCGAGGAAATTACTCAAAACGGTTACGCGGTTAGCTCAACTCTTTTGCGTGAAATGATATCAAACGGCAAGGTCGATGAGCTGTTTGCGCTTGGCTCCTGCTATTCAATTTATGCATGCGTTGAATTCGGCAAGCAGCTTGCCACGAAAATGGGGCTTCCAACGATAAACCAAAAAATTCCCGACGGAAAGGTCGTGCCGAAAACGGGGGTTTACATTACCGAATGTGAGATTGGCGAGGACGTTTACCCATCCATTACCAACGTTGGTGTGCGCCCAACAACCGATGACGGCGGAGATATTAACGTTGAAACGCATATCGTCGGCTACTCGGGTTATCTCTATGGCTCGTATATCAGAGTAAATTTCTATAAATACCTACGCCCCGAGAGGCAATTTGCTTCAAGCGAGGAGCTTTTTGCTCAAATCGAAGAGGACAAAAATAGAGCAGTGGAGTATTTTAAGTAATAAATTCTAAATGAAAAAAGGTCTGAAAGCAAGACGCGCCCCTCGGGGTCAGCACGTATTTTGCCAAAAGACCTTTTTATCATTATATGCACCTTTTTATTTGATTATTCCTCACACTTAAAAAATGTTTTTGTACATTTCATACAAACGCGCCCGTTCTTTTTATGTAAAACAGGCGTATAATTATAAATAATATATAATTTAATGAAAAATTTACAAAAAATACTTGTTTTTAGGCGAGTTATATGGTAAAATACACAATAGAGAAATTTAATCTTGAATCTCAAGAAAATTTAAGGAGTACATATGAAGAAAAGAATTTTAGCAACAATTTTGTGTATTTGCTTGCTCGTTCCTTGCTTTGCATGCCTTGCCTTCGCGGCAGAGGGTGACAAGTCACCTTGGGATGTGGAAATTGTGAACGTTGCGCCAAAGGGCAAAACCTATCAGTCCAGTATTTGGAACCAGGACTCCCCTGCAAGATACATAAACAACGGTCAATATTACAGCTCTTGGCAGTTCTGGCGTCCCGGTGACGAGCAGCGTGGTGCCGGATTTGAGGGTATTGATAACACCCGTCAATGGTGCGGTATGAGCTTTAACTATTACCAAACCATCAACTCAGTTACACTTTACACAGATAAGTACGGTGACTTTAACGGTGCTTACTGCGGTGACTGTGATAAGAAACTTTACGAGGGTCAATTTAGAATTAACTACAAGCTTGACGATAACGGCAACCCAACAACCTCTATCGAGTCAAGAACCTGCTTGACCTGTATGCAATCAGCTCACGTTTATGCTGTTAGCGACCAAGACAACAACGCAAAGTACACAATTGAGGTTCTTATTCAAGGTCAATGGTACGTTGCAGGTCACGGCTATAACGACGATGCAACCTACGTTATAAATAAAGATGGCTCAATTAGCGGTGATGCTAACTCCGAGCTTACAATCAAGTTTGATAAGGTGTTCCCACAATACGATGCGAATGGCGACATCATAGTTGATGAAAACGGCGAGCCTGTTCTTACTGACTTTGCTACAACAAAGAACGTAAGAGTTGTTTGCTCTGAGTACGGAGCATGGGCGTTTAAGGGCGTTTCAAGCGATATCAGCTTTACTTATGATGAAAACGGTGAGATTACTCACATCACATACTACACAAACCCAACTCCAGATGACCGCTTTGCTCCACGTACAATGAAAACATGGGCTGTTACACGTGACTTGACTGACACTGTAAACAAAACCTACGTAAGTAACGAGATTTATGATATCTATGATATTGAGGGTGGAAACCATCCTATTAAATTCGTTATCAGAGAGGACTTTGGCGGCGCTATGTTCGACGTTGTTTACGTTGAATATCAATCAGTTGTAAGACATGAAAATAAAGACCCTGTTATTAACGAGGACGGATCTGTTAGAACACAAACAGTTGTCGATAACAGATATATGTTTGAATATGACGATGACGGCAAGGTTGTTATCGGTCAAAAGACCGCTTCAACACACGACTGGTGGCTCATTCCTATCGTTCAAGAGGTAGAGCTTTGGGGACACCAAGCAGTTACAATTCCTAAGTTCGACGTTCCAGAAGGAGCAGAGGTTGTAACAGACGCGGCTCTTGGCGGTATGGCAAGTGCAACAACTTCAGCAAATATGTGCTACCCACTTCTCGGTAATGACCGTACAAAGACAACTCAATGGGTTGCAAGAGACTACGAAAACCAAAGCTACTGGATTGATTTTGATAAGGATTATCAAATCAAGGATATCGTAATTAACTTCGGTAATATGCCTGCTGACCGTGCCGGCTCAGAGTACATATATAACCTTTACGTAAAGAAGGATGGCGCGTGGACACTCCTTAAAGGCAACAATACAGTTGTTACAGATTCACAGGACGTTCTCGATACTTATGACGTTGAGGACAAAATCGGCGGCTTCAAGGTTGAGTTTACCTCATCTAAGAAGGATGGCGCAAATATTGTTCCTGCAATCACAGATACCAACGCTGCAATCTCAAACGGTGAGCAATGCGTGTTCCTCTCAGGCTACTTGAACACTTACAGAGCTTCATCAATTGCACAGGGTAACTTAGCACCTTACGGCACAGCTTATTGTTCTTCTTCATTTGACTATTCAAATATTTCAGACGTTAACTTCATTAACGACGGTCAAACAACGAATGACGCATTCTCCTGGTACGCAGAGAACTTTGCAAGAGGTACTTACTGCGGTATTACTCTTAAAGATAGCGAGGACGTAACAAAGGTAACTCTTTACTTTAACGACGTTATCGTTCAAGGCAAGCCTCAGGATCACGTTATGACCTTCGACGTTCAAGTTCTTGTTGACGGCGAGTACAAGACAGTTAAGTCGGGTACTTCATATGATTCATCAACAAAGAGCTCAATTATCACACTTATATTTGATGCTCCTGTTAGAACCAACGACGTAAGAATTGTATATCAAGCAAACGGACTTGTATTCCCATACCTCAAGGAGCTTGAAATCTACGCAGGCGAAAAGCTTTATAGCGCATTTGACGGCTATCAGCTCGACCCAACCGTAAGAACACTCCACGGCCGTGCGGCAACAACAACGTTTGCACCAAAGACAATTGTTAAGCGTGCTTCATTTATGAATGAAATTGCACCGCTTGAATTCTTGGTATTTGCTGCAAAATACAACATTCAGTAATAATAAAAGACCTTCGCTTCATATCGGCGAAGGTCTTTTTTTATGCAAGCTTACGCTTGATGATATACAACCTGCGGTTGATGATATACACCTTCGGTGGTGATATGCAATTCCGTTGGAATTGATGATATACACACATTCGTGTGGTGATATACACGGTAAACCGTGATGATATACAATTCCGTTGAAATTGATGATATACAACGCTACGCGTTGATTTATACGCCCAATTGTGATTGCATATTCCCAAAATCTGACACAAAAAAGGATGCCACGTTTTTGTAGCATCCTAATTTTTTAATATTCAAATTTTACAGGAGCGCCAACCTCAGCTGACTTGAAGGCACATTCCATCAGCTTCATATCAATACGCATTTGGTCGTGCGTTACAAGCTGTGTTGCTTTGCCGTCGATTGAAGCACAGAAATTGCGGTAGAAATCGTGAACGTCGCTCTTTGGAATATCAAGCTCGTACTCGTCGAGCGTAACGCTATCACGAGGTGCCATAGTCTTGGTAAGACCTGCCGCGGTTTGAACAGGCAACACGTCGTTTTCGTGCCAATACTTACATTTTGCAACCTTCGCCTTTTCGCGCCAATCAGTGATAAGAGCAGAGCCCTTTTCCGCCTTCATATAAAATCTTGGAAGAGCGATAAAGTTATAAGTGCCAACCTCACAGTATGCAACCTTGCCGCTTGCAAAGGTAATGGTAAGATAGAAGCCGTCGTCAACCTCTTTGTTTGTGATGTTTGTCGTTTCACAGTATACTGTATCGATTACTTCATTTTTATATATAAGCATAAGCTGGTCGATTAGGTGAATGCCCCAGTCAAGAATCATACCGCCGCCGTGAGATTTTTCGCCTCTCCAGTCGGACGGAATACCGCGTGAGCCGTGAATTCTTGATTCAACGCGCAAGGGTGCGCCAATCTCGCATGAGTCAGCGAGCTGTTGCATAGCAAGATAGTCAACGTCAAAGCGTCTGTTTTGGTGAACTGTAAAGAGCTTTCCCGATTTTTTTGATGCGGAAATCATTTTTTCAAGGTCCTCGCTTGAAAGAGCAACAGGCTTTTCGCAAATAACGTGCTTGCCACCCTCAAGGCATTTCACAACCGTGTCAAGGTGAACGTCGTTTGGAATTGCAATTGTAACTAGCTCAACGCTTTTATCGTTTATAACCTCGTCAAGGGAAGCGTATGAGTAAATTCCCATATCGCGTGCCTTTTTTTGCTTCGCTTCGTCAATATCGTAAATACCGGCAAGCTCGATAACGTCACTCTTTTGCGCGTGGTTAACGTGCCAAGAGCCCATACCGCCAAAGCCGATTATTGCAATTTTCTTTTTCATAATGTAACCTCAATAAATGCTGAATAATAAGTGATTTATACACTATAACTATTATAGCAAAAATTCTTAAAAAGTCAAGTCAAAAACAAAAATAAGAAAATGCCAAGTTGGCGTCTTTGGCGCTAAATCAAAAAGACAGGCAAGAGCCTGTCTTTTAGCTATATTAGTGAATAATGTATCTTTGTGTTTCCTTGTCGAAGAGGTGAATTCTGCCTGCCTCAATAGCAACTTGAATCTTGTCACCTGCGCGAGCTTGTGAACGTGAGGAAACCTTAGCAATTGCGTTTTGCTCACCAATCTTGATGTAGAGATAAATCTCAGCACCCATAAGCTCGGTGATATCAACGTCAACGTCGATAACGTTGTCCTTCATTGTTTTAAGGTAAATAGGCTCGTCGTGAATGCACTCAGGACGGATACCTGCAACAACCTCTTTGCCGATGTAGTCAGCAAGAACAGGGTTAGCAGCCTTTTCGTCAGGAAGTCTGAGCGCGTTGCCCTCAAAGCAAATATATGTACCGTCATCCTTCTTTTCAAGGGTAGCGTTAACAAAGTTCATTTGAGGTGTACCGATAAATCCTGCAACGAACATATTAACAGGCTTATCGTAAAGTGTTTGTGGGGAATCAACCTGTTGGATAAGACCGTCCTTCATAACTACGATACGTGTAGCCATTGTCATAGCCTCAACCTGGTCGTGAGTTACGTATACGAAGGTTGTACCAACGCGTTGGTGAATTTTTGTAAGCTCAGTTCTCATCGTTGCACGGAGCTTAGCGTCAAGGTTTGAAAGCGGCTCGTCAAGCAAGAAAACCTTAGGGTTACGAACGATAGCACGACCGAGCGCAACACGCTGCTTCTGACCACCTGACATAGCCTTTGGCTTTCTGTCAAGCAAGCCTGTGATGCCGAGGATTTCAGCAGCCTCTTCAACGCGGCGCTTGATTTCCTCCTTTGGAGTCTTTCTGAGCTTAAGACCGAATGCCATATTTTCATAAACGGTCATATGAGGATAAAGAGCGTAGTTCTGGAAAACCATCGCAATATCTCTGTCCTTAGGTGCAATATCGTTCATAAGCTTGTCGCCGATATATAATTCACCCTCGGTGATTTCCTCAAGACCTGCAATCATACGAAGTGTAGTTGACTTACCGCATCCTGAAGGACCAACGAAAATGATAAATTCCTTGTCCTCGATATCAAGACAGAAGTCTGATACAGCGGTAACGCCGCCCGGATACTTTTTGTAAATGTGTTTAAGGGATAAACCTGCCATTTTATTTTCTCCTTGCCGTTTTAGCACAAAATTTCTTGAAAATATCTACGCAACGAAGCAAAAAACGCGATTTTTTGTTCGATACGCATAGTTATAATATTTTACAATAACTATTATAACAGATAACTATAAAAAATGAAATATCTTTTTTTCACAAAATTTACAAAGAGGAATTGTGCAATTTTAACAAAAATAACCGAAATTACTTAAAAATGCACAAAAACCAAACTCCTCGTTTGTATAAATTGCTTAAAAATCAAACTAAAAAAGTCGAAAAAAGAATTTTTACCAAAAATTACATTTTCATCGTTAAGCTAATGCGCTTCTTTTGAAGGTCGATGCCCTTAATTTTTACGGTAACGATATCGCCAACGCTGAGTGCCTCGCTCGGATGCTTGATGTATTTTTCGGAAATTTCGGAGATGTGAACAAGACCGTCCTGGTGAACGCCGATATCAACGAAGGCACCGAAGTCAATTACGTTACGAACCGTACCCGTCATAATCATACCCTCCTTTAAGTCCTCCATTCCAAGCACGTCGTCACGGAGAATAGGAAGCGGGAGTGAATCACGCACGTCACGTCCGGGCTTTTCAAGCTCGCCGATAATATCAAGGAGCGTCGGCTCACCAATGCCAAGCTCATCACTGAGCTTCTTTGTGCCGTATCTTGCACATTTTGCGCGAAGGTCGCCAAGACCTGAGCCTATTCTGTCAAGCTCGTATTCAAACTTGTTAAGAAGTGCTTTTGCCGCCTCGTAGGACTCAGGGTGAACGCCTGTGTTGTCAAGGATTTCCTTTGAGTCGGGCACGCGAAGGAAGCCTGCGCATTGCTCGTAAGCCTTTGCACCAATCTTAGGCACCTTTAAGAGCTGGCTTCTCTTTGTAAATTCGCCGTTTTCCTCACGGTATTTTACGATATTTTTCGCACTTGAGGTGTTAATGCCCGAAATGTAGGAGAGAAGTGAATAGGAGGCAGTATTTACGTCAACGCCAATCTTGTTTACACAGTCCTCAACGACACCGCCGAGTGCCTCGTCAAGACGCGCCTGCTTCATATCGTGCTGATACTGACCTACACCGATGGATTTCGGGTCAATCTTAACAAGCTCTGCAAGTGGGTCCTGTAAGCGTCTTGCGATTGAAACAGCGGAACGCTGTGTAACGTCAAAATCGGGGAATTCCTCAGCACCGAGCTTGGATGCGGAGTAAACCGAAGCACCAGCCTCGCTAACCATAATGTATTTTTGGTCGCCGCCGATTTCCTTTAATACGCCTGCGATAAAGATTTCACTTTCCTTTGAAGCCGTACCGTTACCGATAGCAACGACGTCAACACCGTATCTCTTAATCAAACGGGTTACAATTTTAGTTGAGCCCTCAATGTCCTCACGCGGCTTTGTTGGGAAAATAACCGCGGTATCAATAACCTTACCCGTTTTGTCAACAACGGCAAGCTTACATCCTGTACGGTAGCCGGGGTCGTAGCCAAGGACTGTTTTGCCCTTGAGCGGCGCACCCATAAGAAGGTTCTTTAAGTTATCGGAGAAGAGCTTAATTGCGCCCTCGCTTGCGTTATCAAAGAGGTCGGTTCTTATTTCTCTTTCAACAGACGGCTGAATAAGACGCGCATATGAATCCTTGATTGCCTCCTCTATATATACCTTTGCAGGGCTTGGAGTAGCAACCATAAGCTTTGAATATAAATAATTAAGGATAATTTCCTCGTTTATTTCAATTGAAACCTTCAAGAATTCTTCCTTTTCGCCACGGTTAATAGCAAGCACACGGTGACCCGGGATTTTCTTAACCGCCTCGTTATAGTCGTAGTATGATGCGTAAACGGAGTCCTCGTCCTTTGCACCCTTTGAAACAACAAGACCGTGCTCGTTTGTGAGATTTCTTATCGCCTTACGGAAGTCAGCATTGTCGGAAATATCCTCGGCAATTATGTCCTTTGCACCGTTTAACGCATCCTCGGGAGTTGGCACGTGGAGCTTTTTGTCCTCGTTTTCCGTTGTAACGAATTCCTTCGCGGTCTCCTCGATGGAAGGAGAGTAGGACTCTCTTTGCTCCATAATGAGTTTAGCGAGTGCCTCAAGTCCTCTTTTTCTTGCAAGGGATGCACGCGTTTCTCTCTTTGGCTTGTATGGACGGTAAATGTCCTCAACCTCGGTAATTGTCTGTGCCGCTGCAAGCGCTGCTACAATTTCCTCAGTAAGCTTGCCCTGACCCTCAATAAGGGAAGCAACCTCACTCTTTCTTGTTTCGAGGTTTCTTAAATATTTAAGACGGTCGTCAAGGTTACGAAGCACGGTATCGTCAAGCGAGCCTGTAACCTCTTTTCTGTAACGCGCGATAAATGGAATTGTGTTTCCGTCGTCGATAAGACCCACGGTTGCTTCAACCTGGCTTACCTTAAGTGAAAATTCTTTTGCAAGTGTTTCAATAATGTTCATTGTAATCTCCGTTTTTGCATAAATTTTTTTGCATATATTTTTATTAAATTTTTGTATGTTTAATTATTTTTCGAGATAGTCCTTAACGAAGTAGTTTCTTGTGTGTGCCACGTTTCCGTTTTCGTCACGCAGTGTAACACGGAAATATACGTCGCTTTCGCGTAAAGGAAATTCCGCGTGTGTTAGCGGCTCGCATCCGTCCTGTCTTGTTATATGTCTGTCAGCGCGTCCGTATCCGTTTATGCAGATGTTTTCCGTCGGGGTACAGTCGATTTTAATCATATTGTCCTCAACATAAAGGGCAAGAAATCTCGGTGGATTATCTCTGCCGCTTGCACAGTAAACATCGCCCTTTTCCATCGCCGCAATAATCTGGTCGTACTTTAATTCCTTCGCACCGATAAAGGTTGAGCCGCCGAACGACTCGCGAAAGCCCGCGTGGTTGTGGTTGTCATCACCCATAGTGCAAACGAGGTTATACATACCGTTTCTTGTCATATCGTCGTAAATGTACGGGCAATATTCGCTTCCCGTTTCAAGCTCGGTTGCATAGTTTAATATTTCAAGACCCCAAAGTCCTTCCATATTTATATAATCCTCGCGCTCGTTGAGCGACCAATAGGGATGGTTTAGCTGAACCAAGAAGCCTGCCTCGTTACAAAGCTTGATAATTTCGTTAATTCCGTCCTTGTCGAAGTGGCGAACGTAGCCGTCACACTTAGTGTCGGGGTATCTGTCCCTTAAAATCCAGTTTTGCTCAATTGAGGTTGCAGGCATAAAGGTATTATGCTGTTCCTTTGCAAAGATATTTAAGTGGACGCATTTTCTGCGAGGCCAATCGCCTGTGCCAACGTCGAAAATTTGTGGGAATTTCGGTGTTGCCTCATTAACTGCGTACTCACAGCTTGTAAGAGCCAAAAATCCGTCGTCGTTTAAGTCGGAGTGGTCAAGCAAAACGTCGTGATCGGTATATGCTACAATTGAATAGCCGTGATTTTTATACGCTTCCTTCACCTGCTCGGGTGTTAAAGCACCGTCGGAATGCTTTGTGTGACAGTGAAAATTGGCTCTGTACCAATTAACGCCTGACGGTAATAAGTCTTTTCTCATCGTTTTTTCCTTTCTTTAAGGGAGCTTGTGAATTAACCCTCTTGCTTCTCCTCGTAGTAATCCTCTACCTTATAGTAATGCGTGTGCGCGTTGTTGCCGTATTTGTCGCGCACAGTTACACGGAACATAACGTCGGTTTTATCAAGTGGGAACTCCGCGTGAGTAATTCCGCGGTCGTCGGAAATTCTGCGCCAAGCGCGTGCGTAGCCTGTTATAATTACGTCGGTAGCCTCGGTACAGTCAATCTTTATTACGTTGTCCTCAACGTAAAGAGCTTTTATTATAGGTGGGTTTTTACCGCTTGCACACCAAACGTTACCCTTTTCCATTGCCTCAATAATTTGGTCGTACTTTAATTCCTTCGCACCGATAAAGGTTGAGCCGCCGAAGGACTGATTTAAGCTCTTGCCTGCGTTGTGGTTATCGTCACCCATAGAGCAGAGAAGATTATATTTGCCGCTTCTTACCATTTGGTCGTAAATGTAAGGGCAGTATTCCGCACCCGTTAAGCGCTCCGTTGCGTAGTTCAAAATTTCAAGTGACCAAAGACCGTCTATATTTAGGTAGTCGCTTTCATCGTTAAGTGACCAGTTGGGATGGTTGTACTGTACAAGGAAGCCTGCATCGTTAAGAAGCTTGATGGTTTCGTTTATGCTTTCCTTCGTATATTTACGCTCGTAGCCGTCACATTTGTTCAGACCTACGTATTTGCCGTTTTGTACCCAAGCAAAGCTGCCTTCGTTTGCAGCAGGCTGAAATTCGTTATGCGGATCCTTCGAGAAAACGCACATATGAATTGTTTTGCGTCTGCGCCACGGTGCGCCGTGGTCGTAGCCCTCAATTCCGTCAACAAACGGTGCATCAGTGTTTATTGAATATTCAGATGAAGTAAGCGTCATAAACTCGTCATCGTTTAAGTCCGAGTGGTCAAGTAAAATTTCGTGGTCTGTATATGCAAGAATTGAGTAGCCCATACCCTTGTAAGCTTCCTTAAGCTCCTCGGGCGTGAGTGCGCCGTCGGAAATTGTGGAGTGGCAGTGTAGGTTTGCACGGTACCAATTTAGATCTGATGGTAATAAGTCTTTTCTCATAATTTTATCCTTTCATTTCGAACAACCCTATGGGTTAATCCTCATAATAGTCCTTTACGTTATAGTAGTGTGTGTGTGCGTTGTTGCCGTATTTATCGCGAACGGTTACGCGGAACATAATATCGCGCTTTTCAAGCTTGAATTCCGCATGCGTTATTTCCCCGTCGCCTGCTTCATAGTGGCAGTGGCTTCTGCCAAGACCCGTGACGAAAACGTCAGTAGCGGGAGTACAATCTATTTTAATTACGTTGTCCTCAACGTAAAGGGCGTTAATTCTCGGCGGATTTTTGCCGCTTGCACACCAAAAATTGCCGCTTTCAAGCGCACCCATAATTTCACCGTAATCTAGAGAGCTGGCACCTATAAAGGTTGAGCCTCCGAATGACTGAGACAGACTGCCGCTTGGGTTGTGGTTGTCGTCGCCCATTGTGCAAAGCAAGCCGTAATTTCCCATACGCACCATATGGTCGTATACGTTAGGGCAGTATTCGCTTCCCGTTTCGCGCTCCGTTGCGTAGTTTAAGATTTCAAGCGCCCAAAGACCCTCTAAACCTAGGTAGTCGCTCATATCGTTGAGCGACCAGTTCGGGTGATTGAGCTGCACTAAAAAGCCTGCTTCGTTCAAGCGCCTAATCATTTCGTTTATGCTTTCGGTTGTGTATTCACGGTGAAAGCCGTCACACTCAATTTCGCCGATGTCGCGTCCTTGCGCTCTCCACCAGCGGTCAAAAAGCGTGTTGTCCGTTGCGGGATGAAATACCTCGTGAGGCTTTTTTGAGTAAACACAAAGGTGCATAACCTTGCGCGCACTCCAATCCTCTTCACCCGTGTCAACGGGTAAATCAAATGAGGTCTTGTTATCGTCAATTGAAAATTCGGATGAGGTGATTGCCAAAAAGTCCTCGTCGCTTAAATATGAATGGTCGCGGATAAGCTCGTGGTCGCTGTATGCAACTATCGAGTATCCCATTTTCTTGTACACCTCTTTAATTTCCTCAGGGGAAAAGTGTCCGTCGGAAACCGTCGTATGGCAATGCATATTGGCTCTGTACCAATTTACGCCCGAGGGTAATAAGTCCTTTCGCATAATTGTTCCTTTCGTTACGGGCAATTCGTAAATCGCCCATACGGGTTAATTTTCGTAATAATCTGCAGCTTTATAGTAATGCGTGTGCGCGCTGTTGCCAAATTTATCGCGCACGGTAACGCGGAACAAAACGTCGCCTCTGTCGAGCCAAAACTCCGCGTGGGTCAAATTTTCACCCGATACGTGTCTGTATGCGCGGCCGAAGCCTGTAACGAAAATGTCCGTGGCTTCGGAGCAATCGATTTTTATCATATTGTCCTCAACGTAAAGGGCGTTAATTCTCGGTGGATTTTTACCGCTTGCACAGTAATATTCGCCATTTTCCATAGCGCTTATGATATTTTCATAGGTAAGCTCTGTAGCACCAAAGAACGTAGAGCCGCCAAAGGAATGCTCGAGTGAGCCGCCACCGTTGTGGTTGTCGTCACCCATAATACATCCGAGCGTGTACATACCGTCCCTTACCATACTGTCGTAGATGTACGGGCAATATTCGCCGCCCGTTTCGCGCTCCGTTGCGTAGTTTAATATTTCAAGCGCCCAAAGTCCCATTATATCAAGACAGTCTTGAAGTGGCATAAGTGACCAGTTAGGATGATTTAAGGAAACCAAAAATCCGTTTTCGTTTAGTCGCTTTACCGTTTCGTTTAAGCTTTCCTTAGTATATTGACGTTCATATCCGTCACAATCGATAGGGTCGAGCAGCTTGCCCTGTGAGCGCCACCAGCCGAGCGAGCCCTCGTTAGCGGCAGGGTGGAACGTGTTGTGAGGGTCCTTAGAGTAAACGCCTAAGTGAATTGTTTTCCTCATTTTCCAAGCAGGAATATCAACGCCCTCAACTCTTTCGGGATGCGCGCGGTATTCCGTCACCGAATATTCAGAGCCTGTGAGCGCAACGAAGCTCCCGTCCGTTAATTCGGAGTGGTCGAAAATAGCCTCGTGGTCGGTGTACGCAACCACGGAGTATCCCTCCTTCATATAAAGCTCCTTAATTTCGGCAGGAGTATAGTGCCCGTCTGAAAACGTCGAATGACAGTGCATATTTGCCCTGTACCAATTTACGCCGTTTGGCAAAAGATACTTTTTCATTTTGTAAATAATTCCTCCTCGATAGTCGTTAGATATCGCCATTCTCCTATTGCCTTCCCCAGTGGGTTATTCCCCTACGAGGGGAAATGTCGCAAAGCGACAAAAGGGTTGCTGTCCTGCAAGGAAAGGGGAACCGCGTAAGTAAAGCTGAAAAAACAGATGTATAGAATATACGCGGTGGATGAGGTGTGAAAATCAAAGTTATTTGAAAATTTCTTCCTCGTCGCTTGTTAGATATCGCCACTCGCCGCGAGCAAGCGCAGGGTCGAGCGCGATATTGCCAAAGGAAATTCTTTCAAGATACGTGATTTTATTGTTTACCGCCTCAAGCATACGCTTAATTTGGTGATATTTACCCTCAGTTAAGGTGATTTCACCGCTTGCCAAATTATCATATAATTTAATTTTGCACGGCTTTGTTAAATAGCCGCCGATGTCAACGCCGTCCTCAAGCGACTTCACGTCACCCTCGGAGAGAGGGAGCTTGCAATCAAATTTATAAACCTTGGATACGTGGTGCTTAGGTGAAAGCACTCTGTGTGCGCCCTCGCCGTCGTTGGTGAGGATAACAAGACCGAGCGTATTTTTATCAAGCCGTCCGCAGGGGAAAAGTCCCTTTTTTCTGTCCTCGTCGCTAACGAGGTCAAGCACCGTTTTTTCATTTTCGTCCTCGGTGGCTGAAACGTAGCCCTCGGGCTTGTTGAGCATAATATAAGTAAATTTTTTGTAGGTCAAAACCTCGCCAAGAAAAACGATAACGTCCTTTTCGGGGTCTATTCTGAAATCGGGCTTTTTTTGCGCGATGCCGTTAACTGTCACCTTGCCTGCGCGAATAAGCTTGCCCGCCTCAGAGCGAGAAGCCTTGCCCATTTCAGAGAGCATTTTATCAAGTCGCAAAAAAGCCTCCTAACCGCCAAAGCACAAAGCACGCTTTAGCATACTAAAATCAAACCTTATTATAACATATATAATATAAAAAGTAAATAATATTTTATAAATAATAACCAAAAAATAAGGAAAAAATTTCATATTTTGGGTAACTGTCGCAAAAAATAAAAAATTTAATAAAAATGTTGATTTTACAGAATAAATAAGATATAATATATACGAAAAATTTTATTTCAAGGAGAAATACATATGATTTATTCACACGAAGTAGAACAGATGTGCTCCATTGCAAAGGGACCAAAGCACGGTCCTGCTCCTATTCCTGAGGAGGGCAAGTGGGTACAGGCAAAGCAAATCACCGACATTTCCGGTTACACACACGGTATTGGTTGGTGCGCACCACAGCAAGGCGCTTGCAAGCTTTCACTTAACGTTAAGGACGGCGTTATTGAAGAGGCTCTTGTTGAAACAATCGGTTGCTCAGGTATGACACACTCTGCAGCTATGGCGGCAGAAATTCTCCCTGGCAAAACAATTTTGGAAGCTCTTAACACAGACCTCGTTTGCGACGCTATCAACACCGCAATGAGAGAGCTCTTCCTCCAAATCGTATACGGTAGAACACAGTCTGCTTTCTCTGAGGGCGGTCTTGTTATCGGCGCAGGTATGGAAGACCTTGGTAAGGGCGCACGCTCAATGGTTGGTACAATGTACGGTACAAAGGCAAAGGGCGTTAGATACCTTGAAATGACAGAGGGCTACTGCACAAGAATGGCTCTTGATAGCGATAATCAAGTTATCGGTTACGAGTTCGTTTCACTCGGCAAAATGACAGACTTTATTAAGAAGGGCATGGAGCCAAACGAAGCATACGAAAAATCAAAGGGCACATATGGTAGATTTGCAGATGCAGACCACTATATCGACCCAAGAAAGCAATAAGGAGGTAGAATAAAATGGCATTATTTGAAGGATACGAGCGCAGAGAAGCTAAAATTCTTGCTGCTCTTAAAGAATATGGTATCAATTCTATCGAGGAGTGTAAGGAAATCACACTCGCAAAGGGTATCGACTGCGACAAAATCGTAAGAGAAACTCAACCTATCTGCTTTGAAAACGCTATCTGGGCTTACACAGTAGGCGCAGCTATCGCAATTAAGAAGGGCTGTACAAAGGCTGCTGACGCTGCTGCCGCTATCGGTATCGGTCTTCAAGCTTTCTGTATCCCTGGCTCAGTTGCTGAAAACAGAAAAGTAGGTCTTGGCCACGGTAACCTTGGTAAGATGCTTCTTTCAGAGGAAACTGAGTGCTTCTGCTTCCTCGCAGGTCACGAATCATTCGCTGCTGCTGAGGGCGCAATTAAGATTGCTCTTAACGCAAACAAGGTTAGAACAAAGCCACTTCGCGTTATCCTTAACGGTCTTGGCAAGGATGCCGCTATGATTATTTCAAGAATTAACGGCTTTACATACGTTGAAACAGAGTTTGACCCATATGCTGAGGAAGTAAAGGTTATTTACGAAAAGGCGTACTCAAACGGCCCACGTGCAGACGTTAAGTGCTACGGTAGCGATAACGTTCCTGAAGGCGTTGCAATTATGAAGCTTGAAAACGTTGGTGTATCTATCACAGGTAACTCAACTAACCCAACACGCTTCCAACACCCTGTTGCAGGTACATATAAGAAATGGTGCTGGGAAAACGGCAAGAACTACTTCTCAGTTGCATCAGGCGGCGGTACAGGACGTACACTTCACCCAGATAACATGGCTGCAGGTCCTGCTTCCTACGGTATGACAGATACAATGGGTAGAATGCACGGCGACGCTCAGTTCGCAGGCTCCTCATCAGTTCCCGCTCACGTAGAAATGATGGGTCTTATCGGCGCAGGTAACAACCCAATGGTTGGTATGACTGTAGCTGTAGCAGTTTCTATCGAAGAAGCAGCTAAAGAAGGTAAATTCTAAAAAAGACTGAAAAAACCTTGAT
>JBGVIN010000059.1:0-15505 GCA_045123255.1 Eubacteriales bacterium | reverse complement strand
GTGTAGTTAGAGCTATCAAACTCATCTGCCTTTGACACGAAATCGATAATCCAACCGCTATTGATTTCTATTGTGCCTTTATAGTTTTTAAGATTTCCGTAAATTACTACCTCATCGCCGCTATATGGAACACTTTCCATTTCGGAATAACGAAGGACACCGTCTGCACTGTACGTGCCGTACACGTAAATTGTGCCTGTGCTATCGCTTATATTCATTGTTCCGTATTGAGCGTTTTCAATAGAGTCAATCGTTGCGCGAATGTAATAGCGCTCTGCACTCACCTCTCCGTCTGCAATATCAAATGAAAGAGCCTCGCTTATTGTTATGTAATCGTAATCGAATTTTGCATAAGCCGTCATATTCTCTGTAACTGCGGCATCTTTGTTAAACGGAGCTGTAAGCGCTTCGTCAATGAACCAACCCAAAAATTCCATACCTGTCTTTTCGGGGTCAGCTGGCATATCCCATGCTTTGCCTTCGGTTATGTCAACGGTTGCGTACGTGCTTCCGTCAACGGTAAACGTGATTTTGTAGCTGTTAACCGTAACGTTAGTGTCAGTTGCGCCTGTGTCGGTTGAGCCGCTATCGGTTGACGCATCTGAGTTAGTAGGATCGCCCGTGTTACCACCGCAGGCAGCAAAAAGCATAACCGTCATAAGCAGTAACGCAAGGAGAATAATTCGTCTGAATTTCATAATACACCTCTCACTTAAAAAATTGTTGATGTTAAGAGCATAATATACTCTTAAATGCGCTTTTGAAATCTCTGCGCTTTTTTATTTTAACATAGTAGAAAAAACAAGTCAATAAAATACGCGCTTTTATTTGTTATTTTGACAAATTTTTTATTCCCTATTTTTATGCTAAAAAAGACGGGGAATTTTATCCTTCCCCGTCCTTTGTCATTTGATTATCTGAACAAGTCAACCGCGTTCATTATTACGTTTCCGCTGCCGTCATTGTTGTTTTGAACCTCGTATTTTTCGTTCGACATTATAATATCGCACGCTTCAAGTTCCGAGATTTCATATTTAGGAGATACGTATTTCATTATTCGTTTTCCTCCTCTTTACCCGAATTTACAATATCGTTGTATGAAGTGAATGCATACTTTTCACCCACGCTTGGTGCGGCGTTTTGAATATATGAATATTTACCGTTTGATACGGCATATGCGCCCATAGCGAGCATATCGTCCTTATATTCGTCCGTTATTCCTGCAACCTTGATATGGAATATATTAAAGCTATAATCGGTTACGTCAACGCAAATTGCGCCCTTTACTGCGTTTCCGTTTTTATCGAACAATTCGCCCGAGCCAACGTTATTTTGCGATACCGCAAATGCGCCGTAGTTAATTTTTGTACCCGTTACGTTTTCATATTCCAAAATAGCCGCGAGGTCTACGTATACGCCCATAGAAATTTCATCCGTGCCGTGTTCTGATGCAGAATAGCCCTTTGCGGTAAAGATAACGGGAGCTTGGATTTCGGTTTCCTTTGCATCGCAATCTTTGCATTTTACAACCTTTACACCGAGCTTATCAAGGCCGTTTGCATACGTAATTGTGATTGTTTCCAAGTTATGCTCGGGATTTGCACAGTAAAGAAGATCGCCACACACGGTGCATTCGCCGTTTTCATAAGTATGCTCGTTTGTTGCAGGCACGAAGTTACCGTTTTTAGTTGCTCCGCACAAGCAGGTATAGGTTGTATAGCCCTCTTCTGCGCAGGTTGGAGCGGTAACACTCGTTTTTACTAACGTGTCTGTTGCAATAAGCTTATTGCTTGTATAGCCGCTTATGTACTTAGAACGAGTCTTAATATCGTTTACATTGTCTACCGTCCACGCTTCAAGCTTGATTCCGTTTGATGCGGCAAGCATAGCGTTATTCTCATTAATCATATTGTAGCTGATGTCCAAGAACACTTCGTTTTCGCCTGTTTCCAACGCTTTAACCGAATTTATCATTGACTGTGTTATGTTTTGCGAGCTAACGTAGCCGAGTCTTGCCGTACCGTCAACGTTCTTTACGTACTCAAGGTAAGTTAAATTGAAGGAAATCCAAGTGCAGTTGTCCTCCATACCGTATTTTTCAACGGTATCTACCAAGGACTTAACCTGCTCTTGTGTATAAGTACCGTCGTTTTTAATCTCGATATAAGGATGAAGTCCTATTTCCTTGCAAAGAGCGATAAACTCTTCAAAGGTAGGAATTTTTGTTCCTGCATATTTAGAATTCTTCCAGCTACCGAAGTCATACTGTAAAAGCTCTTCGTAGTTCAGTTCTGCGATAGCACCGCTTCCGTTACTTGTACGGTCAATTGTTTTATCGTGAAGCAATACGGCAACTCCGTCCTTTGTAAATGCTACGTCACATTCTGCATAGTTAAAGCCAAGCTCCTTTGCCAAAATATACGCAGGAAGTGTATTTTCTGGAGCGGTAGCGCTATAACCTCTGTGCGCTATACATTTTATTTCACGGTCATAATAATGCTCAAACGGTCCAAAATACTCTTCTGAGAAGGTTGTGTAATCACAATTTTCGCATGTATTGTATTCTCTGTAGCCGATTTGAGTGCAGGTTGGCGCTTGCGCTGTGTGCTTAACAAGAGCGTGTCCTGCCTTGATTGTTTCGGTTGCAATATAGCCGCAATCTAAGCAAGTTTTCTGCTTACTACCGTCAACTGTGCAGGTTGCCGCTTTTGTAATTTCCCATTCGCTATAGCTTTGGTGTCCTGTTGCCTTGATTGTGCGGTTTTCGGTCACACCACACATTTCACAGGTTCTTGCTTCGTTACCGTCAGCTGTGCAGGTTTGTGCCTTTGTAACCTCCCAAGTGCTAAACTTGTGAATTGAATCGTCGATCGGAACAACTATTTTAACGCTATCAACGTAAACAAGAGATGCACGAAGGTGGAAGCCAACGTAACCGACTGTTGCTTTCGGCTTTTGATGAGTTCCTAGATTGATGTTTTCTGTGTTAAGATGCTTTACGCCCTTATCTCCGCTAAGCCAATAATATGCTTCTGTACCAACAAGATCAAATGTTTGTGTATAATATTTTGACGCATCAATGTTTTCCGTATGCTTAGTAGAGCATGGAACCTTCCAGTTTGTACCGTCATTGGTGTATGCTATTTCTACACCGCTTTTATGGCTATATGCACCCTTACGCACTGCTGCCTGCCAAATTGGAAAATACGTTTTATTATTATCCTCTATACGTGCCATTGTAGCAAACCAACGTGAGTTGTCGTTGCCTTGCGTGGAATCTATTGTAAATACTGTATCGATTTTATAGTTTCCAAAATCTCCAATCCACTTAGGCAAAATAACTCTCATTTGATTATTATTGTTGCCAAGCGTATTAAGCACGAGCTTGCCGCCTTGAATAGAAGCACTTGTGCCAGTTGGCTGTTGGATAATTTCGTATTCGCCTACGGCTGCATTGCCTTTGGTTGGGACGTTAACAACGCCCGTATCGTTTGCATCGATTTTTCCGTCACCGTTGGTATCTCTTCCAAAATCGTCAAAGAATAATACGTACTCCTTATCGGTTGGATTTTTAACCACCAAGTAAACGGTTTTCGTACTTGTGCCTGCGGTTGCGGTCAGCTTATAAGTTCCCGCCTCGGTTGGATAAATGCAGTTATCCGTGATTTTAACATCGTCTGACGTCCAAGTAATTTGATCGGCAGAAACAAGACTGCTGCTTGTGAAATAAACGCTGTATACGGAAAGCATAACAACGTCACCCACGTTAGCTCCTATTGCAGGAACCATAAATGAAACGGTTGTTGGATAAATATCCTTTGCGGTTTGAACGTTTCCGCAACCCTTACAGGTGCGGTTGTATCTGCCATGCTGGCATTCTCCGCCCTCGGGATATTGCCAAGCGCCGTAGCTGCCCCCACAGGTGCAATAAGCGATTTCTTGCTCTGCTTGGGTTATCATAGGTGCTTCAATGCTTGCACCGTCGCCGTTTGATGATGTAGCGGCGCTAATGCTTAACGCAAGCACGCTGATTAACATCGCAAGCATCAAAATAAATGATAAAATTCTTTTCATAAATTTCTCCCTTTTATTATTAAACACGAAAAAGCAGTGTTAAAAAGCTATATCGTTATACGAAGCGAAGTAGTATTTTTCGTTTCCTTGCGGTATGCCGTCTTGAACGTATGAATATTCAACGGTTTCGTCGTTCTTCACGGTAACAAATGCGCCAATAGCAAGCTTAATTAATTTTTGCTCCTCGGTAAAGCCCACTATTTTTAAGTTGAAAATATCAAATCCGCAATCGGTAATATCTGCGGCTACAACACCCTTTTGCGCTTTTCCGTTTTCGTCAAATATATCGCTATTGCCGATATTATCCTTTAATACGGCAAAAACACCGTAGCTTACCTTATTGCCCGTCAAGGCTTCGTATGTCAAAACAGCTTCTTTGTTAACCTTAAAGCCAACAGTCATACCAACGTCGCCGTACTCAGGCACGGAATTGCCGTAAACAGTGAGTAATGGCTCAACCTCTTCACTTGACACGCCGCCGCACTTTGAGCAAATCATTGTTTTCACGCCTGATTTGTCATAGCTTTCGTAGGTAATTGTGCCAAATATGCTATAATCGTGCTCTGCGGTTACGTAATCGTCAAGTCCGTCCACGTCGTTAAACAAAATTGTAACGCCGTCAGCGGTGAAATCGTTAAAAACGGAGCCGCTTGTTATATATTTTGCATTGTCGGGATGCGACAAAATAATCGATTTAAGGTGTGAATACGCTGTACGCTCGGAAGCCACGGGGAAATAGAACGAGCCCGAGTCAGTGCCCTGTCTTGCAAAGGTAATCTTTGAAACGTCGCTCTGAAATTCAATTGATTTAAGCGCAGGCTTATCGTCGGCAGGCTGATAAAAATCGGAAAATTCAACAAAACGAACGCACAATGCTTGACCGCCAATGCTTGTAAGCTTAGGTCCGAAAACTATGCTTGTTACGTTTGATATTGCGTTATTAAATGCCGAGCCGCCGATGGTTTTTGCATTTATATAAAGCTCGCCTCTGAATGCGCCGTAGCAGTTATTAAATGCGCTTGCGCCAACGGTTTCAAGATTTCTTGGGAAATTCTTTACAAGCATCATTTTACTTGCGCCCTGCATAAAGCAAAACGGAATATTTGTAACCTGGCTGTTTTCACCGAAGTCAAAGCATCTTAACTGATTTGTACATTCGTGCATATCGTGAACTTGATTTACCGTGCCTGCAAGCTGAACGTAGCCGCAGGTATGCTTAAAATATTCATTAGTCTTTATTGAATTCAAGTTTACGTAGGTAACAAGCTTACCATCAAAATACGCAGGAAAATTAAATCTTGTAAGATACTCCTTACCTATTTTGGTAGCATCAATTTTTGCACTCGCCATATCAGCTTTCATATTTTCGTTGTTAAGTCCGCTGATTGTGCCGTTTGAGCCAACAAAATACTTCTCCTCCTCAAACACAACAAAGTGCGTTGCGGTATCCTTTTCAACCTTTAATTCATCGGGAATTGGCTCAAGATATACGCTTTTTGCACTTACCGCTATGGCAAAAGTACAAATAAGAATTGAAGCCAAAGCCACAAATAATAAAATTTTCTTTTTCATATTCTCTCCTTACAATAATATTATTTTAATTTAATATTACACCATTTGTAAATAGTTGTCAATATATTGTTAGTTTATATTTTATTGTAAGTAAAATAAATTTGATTTGTTATTGTTTTCGCACTTTGAATATGATACAATAAAAATAACAAATTTTAGGAGATTAAAATGAAGCAGGTTGAAAAAATATACAGATGCGTTCCGTTTTGGTCATGGAACGGTGATTTAGATAAAAACGAGCTTGTTCGTCAGGTTGAATGGATGAACGAAAACGGCGTTGGCGGATTTTTTATGCACGCACGCGGCGGTCTTACCACGGAATATCTCGGTGACGACTGGTTTGAATGCATAAAGGCTTGCTCTGAAAGGGCAAAGGAGCTTGGCATGGAATCGTATGCTTATGACGAAAACGGTTGGCCAAGCGGATTTGTCGGCGGAAAATTGCTTGAGGATATAGAAAACCACGATAAATATTTGACGTTTGAAATCGGCACTTACGATAAAAACGCGCTTGTTTCCTACGATATTAGCGGAAAATGCATTAAAAGAGTAACATGCGGCGAGAGCTGCTTGAACGTTTACGAGCATTACTCCGCTTCGAATGCAGATATATTAAATCCCGAGGTTGTTGACAAATTTATTGAGCTTACTCACAAGGAATACAATATTCACGATACGTATAGCTTGAAGGGATTTTTCACTGACGAGCCGCAATATCAAAGATGGGGCTTCCCCTACACTAAAATGATACCGAAATACTTCGGGGAGGTGTACGGCGAGGACGTTTTAGATAAGCTCGGCTTGCTTTTCGTTGAGAAGCGCGGATATCGCGAGTTCAGATATAAGTTTTGGAAGGCTATGCAGACCTTGATGCTTGAAAATTTTGCAAAGAAGGTCTATAACTGGTGCGACGAGCGCGGCTACAAGCTCACAGGACACTATATCGAGGAGGGCTGTCTTTGCGGACAAATGGAATGCTGTGCGGGAATTATGCCGTTTTACGAATACGAGCATATCCCCGGTATTGACTACCTCGGTGCTTGGCTTGGAGGCGAGCTTTCGGGCAAGCAGGTATCAAGCGTTGGCGCACAGCTCGGCAAAAGACAGATTTTAACGGAAACCTTCGCAGGCTGCGGCTGGAACGTAACGCCGAGGGTGCTTAAAAAAATCGCGGAGCTTCAGTACGTAAGCGGTGTTAACCTTATGTGTCAGCACCTACTTCCCTACAAGGAGCATGGACAAAGAAAGCGCGACTATCCTGCTCATTTTTCAAGTGTAAATCCTTGGGTGAAAAAGGGATTTAAGGATTTTAACGACTATTTTTCATATCTTGGAAAGACTCTTGCCGAAAGCGACGAGGTGGTAAGCGTCGGCGTTTTACATCCGATAAGAAGCGCGTATTTCGATTATAAGCGCTTCCCGACAGCGGATTGGCACGGTCTTGGTGAGCTTGAAAGAGCACTTAACGGACTCCTTGGCAAGCTTTGCAAATTGGGCATAGGTCACCATTTACTTGATGAAACAATTCTTGCAAGGCACGCGCGCGTTGAGGGCGACAATCTTATCGTTGGCAATTGTACCTATAAATATATCATTTTGCCAAAAATTTATACGATGGACAAATCAACCGAGGAGCTTCTAAGACAGTTTGTCGAGGGCGGCGGCAGGGTTCTTTTAACGGACAAAAAGCCGTCTTATCTTGAAGGCAAGCGACATAGCTATACTTATCTTAAAAGCAACGTGACGTTTGAGGAAATTATCGAAAACGAGCCTATAAAGCTAAATAGCGACGGTGACGTACGTATTACCTACCGTAAGGGAGCGGACGGACGCGACTTTATTTACTGTGTAAATATCGGCGGTGAGGCAAGTGCAAGCTTTGAAATGAAGGATTTTTCATCCTTTGAATGCTATGATATTTTTAGCGACACGTGGTCGGTTATTTCAACAAACGTGCATTTTGACGACGGTCAAAGCTATCTTCTTTATCCGTCAAACAAAGCGCCCGAGGAAAACAAGGAGCTAAAGGACCTTTACATTGACGGCGAGCTTGAAATCGTTGACAAGCCTGATAACTATATCACGCTCGACACTCTTTCCTATTCGTTTGACGGTAAGGAATTCACTCCTACGCGCTATCATATGTGTGCATTTTCTGAGCTTCTTGACAAAAGATACAACGGCGAATTGTTCTTAAAATACAGTGTTTACGTTAAGGAAATACCAAAAACGTGCAAGCTTCTTTGTGAGAACACGAGAATTAAATCGGTTTACGTAAACGGTCAAATCGCATCTAACCCAGAAAAGTCGAGCTTTGAGGTTGCAGAGCTTTCATACGACGTATGCAATATGCTAAAAATTGGCGAAAACGAGATAGTAATTGAAATGGACTTTTATCAAGGAGAAAACGTTTACTATGCTCTCTTTGGTGAAAACGTAACGGAGAGCTTAAAGAACTGTCTTGCGTACGACACGGACGTTGAACCTATTTATCTTGTGGGCGATTTCGGCGTTTACGGTGATATCGAAAAGCATCAAAAGGAAGGTGTGCTTTTAGGTGAGAATTTCTACCTCGGAAAGCAAAAATCCTCGGTGGAGTGTCTGATTTCGGACGGTTTTCCGTTCTTCAGCGGTGATATTACGCTCACAAAAAAGATAAATCTTGATAGCAAAAATTATCAGCTTGTTTTGCCAAGCGAGCTGCTTGTTGCCGACGTTTTGGTTAACGGAGAAAATGCGGGCAGAATGATGTTTTCAAGCAAGCTTGATATTTCAAAATATCTAAAAATCGGCGAAAACGAAATTACGCTCACGGTGACCGTGGGACTTCGCAACCTGCTCGGTCCGTTCCACACAAACGAGGGCGAACCGAATTTTGTCGGACCTGACACCTTCGAGCGCTTCGGCTCTTGGTTCGACGGCAAAAGTAGACACTATAATGAAAAATACGCCTTCAAAAAGGGGATTATTTAACAAAAAAATGCAAGGGTTAGCGAGATACTCTTAACGGATATCACGCTAACCCTTGCCTATTTGTACTATAATATGATATATCTTGCGCCGAGGTTGACAAAGCAGGTGGATTTATGATATACTAATATGTAGGCTGCAAGACGGTGGCTATTTATTTGATTTTAGGAGAATTAAAAATGAAATATGACGTTATAATTATCGGGGCGGGGCCCGGGGGAATTTTTTCGGCTTATGAGCTTTCAAAGCTCAATCCCGAGCTGAAAATTGCGGTTTTCGAGGCAGGAAATCCTTTGAGCCGCCGCAAATGTCCTATCGACGGTGTAAAGGTAAAATCCTGCATTGAATGCAAGACCTGCTCTATTATGAGCGGCTTTGGCGGTGCGGGTGCTTTCTCGGACGGTAAATACAATATCACCAACGATTTCGGCGGTACGCTTTACCAATATATCGGCAAGGCAGAGGCTATCGAGCTTATGAAATACGTTGACGAGATAAATATGAGCTATGGCGGCGAGGGCACGAAGCTTTACTCCACGGCAGGCAGCAAATTTAAGAAAATTTGTATGCAAAACGACCTACACCTGCTTGATGCATCTGTGCGCCATTTGGGCACGGACATAAACTACGTTGTGCTTGAAAATATATTCAAGGAGCTTGATACTAAGGTTGAATTTTTCTTTAATTCTCCCGTTTCAAGCATTAAATATGACGACGGAATTTATATAATTTCTGCTAAGGGTGAGGAATATACGGCGGACAAGTGCATAGTTTCCGTTGGACGAAGCGGAAGTAAGTGGATGGAGTCAATTTGCAAGGAGCTTGATATACCAACGGAGTCAAGCCGCGTTGATATCGGCGTGCGCGTTGAGCTTCCAGCTGAGGTATTCTCTCACCTGACCGACGAGCTTTACGAAAGTAAAATTGTATATAGAACACCGAAGTACGGCGACAAGGTGCGTACGTTTTGTATGAACCCACGCGGTGCGGTTGTTAACGAAAACACAAACGGTATTATTACGGTAAACGGTCACAGCTACGAGGACCCGTCAAAGCAAACGAATAACACAAACTTTGCGCTTCTCGTTGCCAAGCATTTTTCCGAGCCGTTTAAGCACTCAAACAGCTACGGTGAGTCAATTGCGCGCCTTAGCAATATGCTCGGTGGCGGTGTAATAGTTCAGCGCTTCGGCGACCTTATTCGCGGTCAGCGCTCAACGTGCAAAAGAATTATGGAGTCGTTTGTTACACCAACGCTCAACGCAACCCCGGGTGACCTCAGCCTCGTGCTTCCCAAGCGCATACTTGACGGTATTATTGAAATGATATACGCGCTTGACAAGATAGCTCCGGGTACGGCAAACGACGACACACTTCTCTACGGAGTTGAGGTAAAGTTCTACAATATGGAGGTTAAGGTTGACGAAAACCTTGAAACGAAGTATAAGGGACTTTATATTATCGGTGACGGCAGCGGAATTACACATTCCCTCTCCCACGCGTCGGCGAGCGGTGTTTACGTAGCACGACAGATAGCTAAGGACTGATGCATTGAGGCATACGTTAAACCACAAAATATAAGCATTAGCACTCCCATATACAAAATCACCCAAGCCTTTTTGAGCTTGGGTGATATTTTTATGTATTAATTTTTCTTGAAAATTGAAAGAAGCTTTGCGAAGATGTTTTTGAAGAAGTCGGCGATTTTGGCAAAGAAGCCGGCGTCGGTGCTTGTGCTTGACGAGGTGTCGCTATTGCCGCTATTGCCGTTTGCGCCTTGGCTTGTGTTGCCTTCGGTTTCAACAAAGCCGCACTCGGTGCAGAAGCGTTCCTTTACGCCGTCCTTGTTTACTTCCCACTCGGTGAAGCTATGCTCGCTCGTTTCGGGCTTTTCAGTTTCAAGCTCAACGAAGCCACATTCGTTACAGTAACGCTCCTTCACGCCTTCCTTGTTTTCTTCCCAAGCGCTAAACGCGTGCTTGCCGTTTGCACAGTCAACCTCGGTTGGCTCACTTGGCTTTGTCGGCTCGTTTTCGGGTGGTGTTGTAGGCTTATCGGTTGGAGATGAAAGCTTGGGTATTTCCCTTTCGGTTTCCACCTTACAGTAGTAACAGCTGCCCTTTTCAAGTCCTACCTCGGTTTCTGTTGCTTCCTTCACGGTTTGCCAGCCTGTATAAATATGCTCGGCGGTTCTTTCAAAGCCGCAGTTATTACAGGTTGCATCGCAATAGAAGGAGTATATATGTCCGTTTGCTTCTCTTACAAAGCCGCAAACGTTACAGGTTGTGTCACATCCGTATGAATACGTATGAGTAATTACGCGAACGTAGCCGCAGATTCCGCAGGTTGTGTCGCAAGCATTATCATATTCGTGGTCACAGTCAGACGGCTTAACGGTTGTAGCGCCCTTGCCTGAGGGTGAGGTGTAGTCCTCGGGGATATCCTCGCCGAACATTAAAAATGCAAGCTCGGGGTAGTCAACGAAAACGTTTCTTGTTCCCGTAATTGCCTGAACTGAATCGTTTCTGCCAAGCTCCCAAGTATCAACGGGGTCAATTTCCATCCATTCGAGCATAACCTCGGGGCTTTCCATAACGCCGCTTGCGCCCCACGCGTTATTACGGTTGTCATCTCCCCAACGAACGTAAACGTAAAGGAAAATACGCGCAACATCTCCGCGCAAGTCGTGCTTTCCGCCCGATTCCTTGTTAGGATTATAATACGAGCTGCTTTCTCCGTATGCCGTGTTACCTCTGCCTGAGTTTTCTCTCATTGAGGTTGGACGGAGCATCATAATATCGTTTTCACTACTGCCACTACCCTTACTGTTTGGCCAAGTGTGCTCTCTGTTCCATGTTTTACCGCCATCCCAAGAAGGACCTATATCAACGCCTGAATAGAATGAAGAAATAACACTACCGTTATTTTCACAGTCGGTATATTGATAAAGACTTTTTGTTTCGTCATAATTTGTAACGTGAGTTTGAGCTTTTTTCATAAGAGAAGCAAGCTCTTTATACATTTGGCTTGACGGAACGTTACTTTTGCTCGTGCCGCCTGTGTAGCCTGCTAAAAGCTCATACGTCACGTTATATTTTGCATAGAATTCAATAGCCTTTGGAGATAAAAAGGTTGCAGCCTCCTCACGCTCACCCCAGTTATAGATATACTTGCCGCTATACTTGTAGTTAACAGTACCGCTTGACGTCGTGCTTGCGGCACTGATATTGAGTGCAAATACCGAGAAAAGCGATAAGCACATAACAAGTGCAACAGCAAATGCAAGACTGCGCTTTGTGAATTTAGTCATAAATAGACTCCTTTACATAAATTTTCATACAGCTTATTATAGCATATTAATTTGATTATTGCAACCCCATTATTTTAATAGTGTCGAATTTTTGATTTTATTGACAAAAATGCACGTATATGGTATAATGGTTGTGATAATCAAAAATTAAAAATATCCCTAATAAGGACGAAAGAGGTGTTTATATGAAGAAAATTTTATCTCTCTGTTTAGTTGCTTTTCTAATATTAGGTATGCTTCTTACGTTTGCAGCTTGCACTCCGCTTACCATTCCTGACGGGTCGGACACAAGCACGGACAGTACAGGCGGAAGCACGAACACGGATACAGGCAACGGTGGCAGCAGTACAGAAAACGGTGGCGGCGGCACGGAAAGCGGTGGCGGCGGCTCCGACACAAATGATACAAACTCAGACACAGGTAGCGGTGAAAATCAAGATTTGTGCAAATTCGGTCACACGGACGAGGACGGAAACGACTACTGTGACGTGTGCGAAATGTACCTTATCGTTGTTGTGGATTTTTACGCGATAAACGACCTTCACGGCAAGTTTTGTGACAACGCGGCTCAACCCGGTGTTGACGAAATCGGCACGTATTTAGAGCTTATGTCGAAAACGGACGACCATACGGTGCTTCTCTCCTCGGGAGATATGTGGCAGGGCTCGGCTGAGAGCGTCTTAACAAACGGCGCAATTATGGTTGACTGGATGAACGCGCTCGGCTTCGTTTCAATGACGCTTGGAAACCACGAATTCGACTGGGGCGAGGATCCGATAAGAGATAACGCCGAAATTGCAGATTTCCCATTCCTTGCATTAAACGTTTACAATTATAGCACAGGCAAGCTTGCAGACTATTGCACGCCGTCTGTTATGATTGAGCGCGGCGGCTTAAAGATAGGAATTATCGGTGCTATCGGCGATTGCTATAGCTCTATTTCCTCGGATATGGTTGAGGACGTATATTTTAAGGTTGGAAGCGAGCTGACAGCTCTTGTTAAGGCAGAAGCCTTAAAGCTTAAAGGAAACGGCGCTGACTTAGTCGTTTATTCCATACACGACGATACAAACGGCGGCTATACAAATTACGACACTACCCTTTCGGGCAGCTACGTTGACATTGTATTCGAGGGACACAGCCACCAAGCTTACGTAAAAAATGATGCGGGCGGTGTTGTCCACATTCAAGGCGGCGGTGAAAACGACGGTCTTTCACACGTGGAAATTACAGTTAATGCGTTAACAGGTGAAAAGCGCGTTACCGAAAAAGAGGTTGTTTACAATAACGAATACAAAAATCTTGACGACCATATACCGACTGAGGAAATTGAGGACAAGTATAACGATATTATCGATTTTGCATACACGGTTTTGGGTACTGTTTCAAGAAATTATAATTCGGGTGCTATTGCCGACTACGTAGCCGCGCTTTACCTTGAAGCAGGCATAGAAAAATGGGGAAATGAATACGACGTGGTTTACGGCGGCGGATTTTTGAAAACGCGTGACCCGTACGACCTTTATGCAGGCGAAAAGACGTACGCAGACCTACTCTCTCTCTTGCCGTTTAACAACAAGCTCGTGCTTTGCAAAATAAGCGGCTCTAACCTAAAAAATAAGCTTATCGAAACGACAAATTCAAGCTATCACGGTGCGGTAAAATCAGGCTTTAATTCATCAAGCATCAATTCAAACGGCGTATACTACGTTATTGTTGATACGTACACCGCGCAATATAAGTACAACAATCTCACAATAGTTGAATATTATGACGAAACAACGTATGCGCGTGACCTCCTTGCTGAGGCGATAAAGGCAGGCAAGCTTGGTACAGGCGCAGGCGGCGGTGGTAATAGCGGCGATAATAGCGGCTCAAGCGGCGGCACAACGGTTACGCCCGACTACACTATCACCTCGATAGGCTACGCTATTTCGGTGGGTGAGAGCCTTGATATCGGTTATGAAACGACGGACTATTTATACTACAAGGGTACGCTCAGTAATTTTGTAAACTACACCTACGGTAACTGCTATATTACCGACAGGGAAGGAAACACAATTTACGTTTACGGACTCAAGGACGAAAACGGAACCAGATACGACGGTATGGTAAATCAACCCGTGGCAGGTGACGTCGTTATAATTCGCTCCGTTATTAAAAAGTATCAATACCCACAAACGGGCGAGGTTGTTGTTGAGCTTATTAACTCGGTTGTTGTGGCTATAAATCCGTAACTATACTTAATTTTTAAGCATTTATAATAAGATTGAGGACTTGCAATTTGCAGGTTCTCTTCTTTTTATAGCCTATTTTTACATTTTTTGACATTTTTTCGCTAATAATTATAACTTTCCCTTGACTTGAACGTATAATTATGATATAGTATAGATACAAGGGTGCAACTTTTCGTGTTTCTGTATCAAACACGCGGAGTTGCTTTTTTTGTCCAAAGAGTCTTCTCTCTTTGGTAAGTCCCTTTGATTTAACACTTAGAAAGGAAACAATTATGGCAAAAAAGTATAGACTGTCTTGTGCGCTTGACGTTGACGATATTTTAATGGAATGCACAAGCTACGCAATTAAATTAGCAAATGAAAAATACAAGTTCGACCCACCGATGACGATTTACGAAAAGTCAAAATGGGGACTTTTGGGTACGAGAATTGACTCGATTTATCCTTATTTCAGCGACCCTGATTTTTATCGCACTCAGCCAGTATACGAAGGTGCAAAAGAATTCGTACGCAAGCTCTCACAGATGACAGAGGTATTTGTTTGTACAGCTGTCCCCCCTCAGTTTATGGGCATTCGCGCTCAACGTATTATGGAAGAATTCCCCGAAATTCCCGCCGACCATATATATATGGGCGCAAGAAAGGATAATATCCACACAGACATTCTCTTTGACGATGCATTGCACAACATTCTCAATTCCAACGCAAAATATCCCATTTTAATGCGTCGCCCCTGGAATCAAGATTCTACGGGTATGTTGGCGGTAAATCACTATAATGAATTTTTAAAAATCGTAGAGCTTATTGCAGAGAGCTATTCCGTAACTTCTGCCGCTACAACACCTAACAAGGCTGACATTGTTGTTTTGGTTGGAACTTCGGGTAGCGGTAAATCAAAAATTGCAAATCATTTCTTGTCGCAAACCAAGAATTTTGAAAAGCTTCCCAGCTACACTACTATCGACCCTACCGCAATTGAAAAGAATAAATGGTACAACTACATCTCTCTTGAAGAATTCAGAGCAATGTGCGACAGCGGAGAGCTTTTTGAATCAACAATGTATTCGGGTCACGGCTACGGTTCTAAAAAATCCGATATTCAAGAAATACTTTCTCGCGGTAAGCAAGTTATTACCACAATGGATATTTGCGGAGCGATGTCCTTGAAGACCCATTTCCCCAATGTCACCACAATCTATATTAAACGTGATAAGCGTACATTGTTGAAGGATTTGCTGAATAAGCAGTTAAGTGTAGACGAAAAGGTCAGCCGCCTGATCGCCTTGGAATCTGAGGTGAAGAATGCGGAGATTTGTGACTACACTGTCCCGGTAGAGACTTA
>JBGVIN010000058.1:0-6709 GCA_045123255.1 Eubacteriales bacterium | reverse complement strand
AGGTAGATATGACAGACGAGAGGTATCTGCAAATTGAGCCGCTTTTAGAAACGCTCAAGTCAAATGGCAGAAGCTACGATTTTGATAAAATTAAAGAGGCGTTTTTATACGCCAAGGAGCTTCACGAGGGACAAATGCGTCTTAGCGGAGAGCCGTATATTATGCACCCTATATCGGTGGCGGAGATTGTTGCATCACTCGGTCTTGACACTGATTCTGTTTGTGCCGCATTTTTGCACGACACGGTTGAGGACTGTCCTGATAGGACGAATTTAGACGAAATTACAAGAATTTTCGGCTCTGACGTTGCACTTTTGGTTGACGGTGTTACAAAAATTAAGTCAATCAACGTTGAGGACAAGGAAGAGGCACAAATCGAGAGCATAAGAAAAATGCTTCTTGCTATGTCTAAGGACATAAGAGTTATATTTATCAAGCTTTGTGACAGAGTTCACAATATGCGTACGCTTTACGTTAAAAAGGATGCAAAGCGCCGCGCAACCGCGCTTGAAACAATGCACGTATATGCACCGCTTGCACACCGTCTCGGTATGCAAAAAATCAAGCAGGAGCTTGAAACCTACGCGCTTCAATATCTTGACCCGATTGGATACAATGAAATTAAGGCGCATATTGAGGAAAAATACGGCAGAAACGTAAACTTTATTGAAAACTTAAAGATTAAGGTTACTGACGAGCTTGATAAAACAAGTATAAATTATTCTCTTGGCGGACGTGTTAAGACAGTATATAGCGTTTACCGCAAGATGTATAACCAAAACAAGACCTTTGACGAAATTTACGACTTTTATGCGCTTAGAATTATAGTTGATACCGAGCTTGAATGCTATACGGTGCTTGGTCTTATTCACGAGCTTTATAAGTCGGTTCCCGGTCGCTTTAAGGACTATATTTCAACACCAAAGCCAAATATGTATCAGTCCCTTCACACAACCGTTATCGGTAAGGACGGTATTCCGTTTGAGGTTCAAATTAGAACTCGCGAGATGCATCAGATTGCCGAATACGGTATCGCGGCGCACTGGAAATACAAGAGCGGTGAAAAATCAAGCGCCGATATCGATAATAAGCTTGACTGGATTTCAAAGCTTATTGCCACCGAGGAGGAGGCAATTGATCCTGAGGACTTTATGCACGCCTTCAAGATTGATATTTTCCACGACGAAACGTTCGTCTTTACTCCTAAGGGTGACGTTATTGCTTTGCCGCTTGGCTCAACGCTTATCGACTTTGCTTATAAAATTCACACGGGCGTTGGAAACAAGATGGTTGGCGGTAAAATCAACGGTAGAATTGCGCCTATCGATTCCGTGCCGCAAAACGGTAATATCGTTGAAATTATCACATCAAACGCATCAAAGGGACCGAGCCGCGATTGGCTTAATATTGTTAAGACGGGTGAAGCAAGAAACAAAATCCGTCAGTGGTTTAAGAAGGAAAAGCGCGCTGAAAATATCGTCGTAGGTAAAGCTATCGTCGATAAGGAGTTTTCATATCTGCGCTCACTTTCTGAGGACGACAGAACTTCTATTGTGTCAACCGTTGCAAAGCGTATCGGTATGACCGATGCAGACGACTTATATAACGCACTTGGCTATGGCGGTGCAAGCATTTCTAAGATTGAAAAGAAGATCCGCGACGAGTACGATAAGCAATATAAGGACAAGGACGCAAAGGATGCAGGCTCAGGTGCAACAATTGAGCCGACAATTATTCCAACCGTTAAGAAAAAATATAAATCGACAGGTGGGGTAATAGTTGACGGAGAGGACGGATGCGTGGTTAAATTCGCTAAGTGCTGTAATCCGCTTCCGGGTGAGGATATCGTTGGCTTTATAACTAAGGGTTACGGTATTTCTATTCACAAAATAGACTGTCCAAACGTACAGGCGGCGTTTGCAAACGAGGAATATGCAACGAGATTTGTAAAAGCGGAGTGGGATACGCCTGCAAGCAGCTCGTACCGCCAATCATATGAAACGTCACTTCAAATTCTCGTTACAAACCGCATTTCAATGCTTGCAGAAATTTCAGGTGCGCTTGCAGAAATGAGAATTGATATCGTTTCGCTCAGCACTAAAAACGTTGAGGACACCACACTTTTCAATATGACTATTGCGTGTCGCGACGTTTCACATTTTAATTCAATTATTTCACGTCTTAAATCAATCAAGGACGTTATAAGAGTAACAAGGACCATGGGAACAAGATAAGAGAGGCTTTTATGAGACTGATGCTTGAAGGAAAAATAAATAGAATTTACGTACAAAGTCTTTGCATGATGTTCTTTCACGGCGTAAAATTTCCCGAGATTGAAGAAAATCCCGACGGCACGGTCTGCGTTAAAGCAGAGGAGAAAGACGGCGGCGTTTTAGCCGAGTGCTTGTTTTCCTATTTCGATAAGAGCGCAAAAGCAAGCGCATTTTGTGCTTTCGACGATGAAAGCACCGCGGAAAGGACCTCGAAATGCGCGGTTGGTAAGGCGGTTTATCTTGCAGGCAAGGAGCTAACAGGCAAGGAAATTCCTTGGGGAATTTTAACGGGTATTCGCCCGTCTAAGGTAGGAGCAGAGCTGCTTTTGAAGCACGGCTACGAAAAAGCCTACGATATTCTTATAAATAAATATCTTGTATCTCCTAAAAAAGCAGAGCTTACCTTAGCGGTTGCAAAAAACGAAACGAAAATTCTTTCTCGGTATGACGAAAGCACCTGCTCGCTTTACGTTTCAATTCCGTTTTGTCCGACAAGATGCGAGTATTGCTCGTTTATTTCTTATGCAACGCCGAAGCTGTTCGAGCAAATTCCAAGCTATCTTGAAAAGCTATGCCGCGAGCTTGAAAATAAGGCGGAAATAATCAAAAAGCTTGGAAAAAAGCTCGTAACTATATATATTGGCGGCGGCACGCCGACAACGCTTGAGCCGTGTCAGCTTGAAAAGCTGCTATCAACAATTGAAAATTCCTTTGATTTAACTCATCTTGAGGAGTTCACTGTTGAGGCAGGCAGACCTGACACGATAACCAAGGAGAAGCTTGACGTACTAAAAAAGCACGGCGTTATGCGTGTGAGCGTTAACCCTCAGTCGTTAAATGACGAGGTGCTTTTGGCAATAGGTAGACGTCACACGGTTGATGATTTTTTTAGAGCATACGAAATTGTAGAAAAAGAGCAGTTTTCATCGGTAAATACCGACTTAATCGTGGGTCTTAGTCTTGATACTTACGAAAGCTTTGTTAAAACTATCGACAAAATATGCGACCTTTCTCCCGAAAACGTTACGGTTCACGCATTTTCCGTTAAAAAATCCGCAAGAATTTTGGAAAACGATAACGAAATTTACTCCAAGCAGGATGCTTCAGCTATTTTGTCATCCGATTACGCATATAACAAGCTTATTTCCTTGGGGTACGAGCCTTACTATATGTATAGACAAAAAAATACGGTTTGCGACCTTGAAAACGTTGGATATACCAAAATTGGCAAGGAGTGCAAATATAACGTGCTTATGATGGGAGATATACACACCGTTTTTTCCGCAGGTGCAGGGGCAACGACGAAGCTTGTTAGAAAAATAGACGGAAAAGAAGAAATTCATAGAATATTTTCACCAAAATATCCATATGAATATTTGCAGGACAACCAAGATACCGAAAAAGAAATTTTGAGCTTTTTCGAGTGATTAGATAAAATAGCTAAATTTAATTTAAGCTTATAGAGGAGGATGGACGATGAAGGAAATAAATATAACCTTTAATTGCGGTGACGATATTTCAAGGTTTGTTAACGAGTGTGAAGCAAGCTTCGAAAAACGTCTTGACGAGGCTTCGGAAAAAATTGTTAAAAGCGGAGCTTCTATAATTTTGCTTTCAGGTCCGACCTGCTCGGGAAAAACAACCACGGCACAAAAAATTATCGACGATTTTAATAAAATCGGTAAAGGTGTGACCGTTGTTTCCCTTGATAACTTTTTCAAGGACGTAAAGGACACAAGGGTAGTCAGCGACAAGGAAATTGACTACGACTCCGTTGATGCGCTCGATTTAGATGAGCTTGAAAAATTCATTAAATCAATAGGCGTTTCAAATATAATAAAAGAGCCTGTTTTTGATTTTCTCACTCAATCAAGAAACGGATATATTGAGCATAAAATCAGTGAAAACGAGGTTATAATTTTTGAGGGCATCCAAGCGGTTTACCCCGAGGTTACCTCACTTTTCGGTGGAAATTTTATAGGAATTTTCATTAGCGTTATGGATGACGCTTGTATAAACGGTGAGATTTTTAAGAAGGATGAAATCCGTTTAATTCGCCGTATCGTTCGTGACATAAGATTTAGAGGCGCAAGTGCGGACTTTACCTTCTATTTATGGAAAAGTGTGCGTAAGAACGAGGAAAAGAGCATTTATCCAAACAAAAATATTTGCTCGGTTATGCTTGATTCATTTATGGAATATGAAATTTTCCTGATGAAATCATATCTTAGCGATGCACTTTCTAAAATTCCGAGCGACAGTCAATATTTTGACGAGGCGTTAAGCCTTATGAAAAAATTTGATAATATACAAGAAATTAGCTATGATTATATACCCGAAAATTCACTATATACCGAGTTTTTGGGCAAAAAATAAGAGGATGAGCTTTGAAATTAGAGAAGAGTAACAAACCAAAAAATGCACTAAATATGTTTTTTTCAGGCGTTTTGGCGCTTACTCTTGCCAATGTGCTTGTAAAATCTGTTGGTCTTATATTAAAAATCGTACTTAATACGGTTGTTGGCTCGGCGGGCGCCGGGTATTATAGCTCTGCATATGAAATATACGCATTTTTATACGTAATTGCCACATCAGGCTTGCCCGTTGCTATCTCGATAACTATATCGAAAAGAAGGGCACAGGGAAAGCTTCGTGAGGCACGAAGGATTTTTAATATTGCCACGCTTTTGTTTACGGTAATAGGCACGCTTTTTGCAATTTTGATGATCGTATTTTCGCGCCAAATTGCCACGTTCATTTCCGCACCCGAAACTGCGGTTTGTATTGTTGCAATTGCACCGACAATTCTCTTTATTTGCCTTAGCAGCTCACTTAGGGGATATTTTCAAGGATATCAGCTGATGAGCCCAACGGGAATATCACAGTTCCTTGAAGCGGCAGGCAAGGCAGCTATCGGCTTCCTTTTCGCATTTTGGGCAAAAAAGCAAGGCTACGAGCCGCACGTTGTGGCAGCATACACGATTTTAGGCGTAACCTTCGGTGTTTTTTGCGGTATGGTGTTCTTATTCGTTCGCAAAATTTTCTTTAAGGAGAAGAGCTTTTATGAGAAGGAGAGCTACTTAAACGAACCGCCACCACAAAAAACAGCTTCGCTTTTTAAGGAGCTTATAAAAATTGCAATTCCGATAACGCTCAGCTCCTGTGTGCTTTCATTAACCGTAATAATAGATACCTTGATGGTGCAAACGCGCTTGCTTGCATCGGGTCTTAGCGAGGATTTAGTCAGAATTTTTTACGGCGACTACACAACGCTCGTCATTTCGGTTATAAATCTTCCTACTATATTTATATATCCTATTTCAAATGCGCTTGTGCCGTATATAACGAGCGCGATTGCAAGGAATAATGATGAGGCAGCAAAAAATATGCGCGCATTAACCCTGCGTGTAATTAATATTATCTCAATTCCTTGCGCATTAACACTGGGTGTTTTCTCACATGGTATTTTGGGACTTATGATGTTTACTGAGGGCTCGGTTACAAGAGCCGCTCCGTGGCTCTCGCTTGGTGCAACCTCCGTTATCTTTTTGGGAATTATTTCTGCTACAAACGCCTTTCTTAATACGTCAGGGAAGCAGAAATACCCGATTATTTCGATGATAGCGGGTGCTGCCGTTAAGATTATATCCAACTATTTTTTGGTAGGCACAATAGGAATTCTCGGCGCGCCGCTTAGCACCGTGCTTTGCTATTTAACCGCCGCAACCTTGAATATTTTCTTTACGGTAAAATTTGTTGGCAAGCTGCCGAACGTCAAGAAAATATTCGGTATGCCACTTATTTGCGGAGTTACCTCGGTGGGTCTTTCCGCCCTTGTGTATCTTACGCTTGATATGATTTTGCCATATAAAATCGCAACTTTTTTTGCACTTTTATGTATTGTTTTTTCATATTTGTTTATGATAATTAGGACTAAAACCGTAACTCAAGACGAGCTTTTAATGCTCCCTTACGGAATAAAAATTGTCAAGATCCTTAAAAAGCTACGTTTTTTTGCAAAAAAATGTTAAAAATGTATAAAAAATTAGAAAAAATTTGACTTTTTTTGTAAAAAAGTTTTAATAAACTATTGAAAATTTGCAAATTTAATGGTATAATAAATACAACAAAAGCCGATAGATCGGTTAAGAAAAAAGAGGAGAAAAAACCAATGAACAAAACAGAACTTATTGAAGTTGTAGCACAAAATGCTGATCTTAAGAAGAAGGATGCTGAAGCTGCTGTAAATGCAGTACTCGCAGCAATCGAGGACGCTCTCGTAGCTGGTGAAAAGGTTCAACTTATCGGTTTTGGTAATATCGAAGTTAAGGCTAAGGCTGAAAGAACAGGACGTAACCCTGCTACTGGCGAAACAATCACAATTCCTGCTTCAAAGCAGATTAAGTTCTCTGCAGGAAAAACACTTAGAGATAAGG
>JBGVIN010000057.1:0-5193 GCA_045123255.1 Eubacteriales bacterium | reverse complement strand
TATAGACCATTTAAGCGATACCGAGGGTAGCTTTTCTAAAACACCCGACCTTATATTGCTTGACGGAGGAGAGGCGCACGTGTCCGTTGTTAAATCCTTGCTCGGTGAGTTAAACGTGGAAATCCCCGTTTTCGGTATGGTTAAGGACGAGCATCACAAAACAAGAACGCTTGTGACGGAAAACGAGGAAATCAGCATAGCCAAGGAGCAATCCGTCTTTGTTTTCTTATATAAGCTTCAAGAAGAGGTTCATAGATACACCGTTTCTAAAATGGATAACGCAAAGCGTAAGACTCTTAAAAAATCCTATCTTGAAAATATTGACGGCATAGGCAAGGGAAAAGCAAAGGCGCTTCTTTCACACTTCAAAACGCTCTCCGCCTTAAAGGAAGCAACCGCCGATGAAATAATCAAGGTAAAGGGTATTTCAGAGAAAAATGCAAAGGATATAGTAGATTTTTTCAAAGGAGATAACGAATGAAAATTATAACAGGACTTGCCAAGGGAATGAACCTTGAAACCTTAGAGGGTGACGCAACCCGTCCAACCTCACAAAGAGTAAAGGAAGCGGTTTTCTCAATGCTTCAATTTGATATAGAGGGTGCGCGCGTGCTTGACCTTTTTGCAGGCTCGGGTCAGCTCGGTCTTGAAGCGCTAAGCCGCGGAGCAATCAAGGCAACGTTTTCGGACTCCTCGCGTGAGGCAACCGATATAGTTATCAGAAATGCGAAAAAAGCAAGGCTTTTCGACAAATGTAGAATATCAACCTGTGACTGTAACCAAATGATAAGGGGAATTGCAGGCAAGGAGCAATACGATATTATTTTTATCGACCCACCGTATAAGCTCGACTGTATTTCAGACGTGCTTAAAAAGCTCATAGATGCAAACGCGATAGCACCCAATGCATTTATCGTTTGCGAAAGCGGAAAAGAGGACATATTTGGCGCAAACGAGGACTTAGCGAGCAAATTTACCGTGCAAAAGCAAGCAAAGTATTCAGTAACCTATATAACGGTATTAAGACCCTGTGAGGAATAAAATGAAAGCGATAGTAACAGGCAGCTTTGACCCATTTACCCTTGGGCACTTGGAGATAGTAAAGGAAACGCTCAAAAAATACGACACCGTTTACGTTGTTGCTCTTAATAACGAGGAAAAAACGTATATGTTTTCGCTTAGCGAGCGCAAAGCGATAATTGAAAAATCAACCGAGGATTTAGCTGGCGTAATTGCCGACGCATATAGTGGCTTAACTGCCGACTATATGAACCAAAACGGTATAACAAATATCGTGCGCGGCGTCAGAAACGAAGAGGACAGAGCATACGAAGTGCGCCTCGCTGAAAAAATGCAGGAATTCAACGCAAGCTTCCATACCGAGCTTATCCCCTGTAACCCCAACCTTTCAAGCGTCAGCTCCACCACCGCCCGCCAAAGAATAAGAGAGGGCACACCCTTAAGCGGCATTCTGCACCCACAGGCAATTGAGCTTATAAATAACCTAAAAAAATAAATGAGGGGCTGTTGCAATAAGCACAGAACAAAAACAGACACATTCTCGTCTAAAACCATAATATATATTGATTTCAAAGCGGTATATTGTTGAGAACTTGCAAAAATTGCAAGTTCTCTTCATTTTTTGTGTCCGTTTTTTAGACGCGACCTCGCACGCCCCAAGGGATCCCGTTAAAATCTGTCAAGATTTTTGGGAATGGGCTTGCCGTACTAAGTACGCCCACGCGAACCCCCAAACCTCATTCTTCGGTTTGAGGAACCCCTATACGTGTACGAGTTCACGCCTCCCCGAGGGTTCCTTGAAATTGAGTGCAATTTCAGGGAGTGGGTCAACACTCATTTCACTATCCCATAAAAAGAGGCGTCGCTAATGCGACAGCCTCTTTGTGTTTAATACAAGAATTTATACAAATTTCATTAAAATATGGTATAATAAATATAGGAAAATAAAAAAATCGTTCCAAATCTTCTAAAAAATACCGACATAGTTAGTGAAGACACAAAAAAGCTTCAAAAAAGCAAATAAACGGAGGTATATTTATGAAAAAATCAAAAGCGCTGCTTGCCATTGTGAGCATGGTTATTTTGTGTGTGATGGTGGTGAATTTAAGCGGTTGCGCGTTAAAAATCCACGCAGAGAATTTAATGGACGGAGTAACGCCGAGGAGTGTTAACGCGCCCGAAAGCATAAACGGAAATAACGCCGATATAACGGATTTTGCCGTGCGCCTGTTTAAGCAAACGAATGAAAACGGAGAAAACACGCTAATTTCCCCACTTTCCGTTTTGTGTGCGCTCGCAATGGTATCCAACGGCGCAGAGGGTGAAACGCTTGCGCAAATGGAAAACGTTATGGGAATGAGCAAGGACGAGCTAAATCTATACCTTTACACCTATGTTAATTCCTTGCCCCAGGGCGAAAAATATAAGCTCAGTATAGCAAACTCTATTTGGTTCACCGATGATTCGCGCTTTGAGGTAAACAAGGAATTTCTCCAAGCAAACGCGGACTATTACGGTGCGGATGCGTATAAAGCACCGTTTAACAGACAAACAATGCGAGATATAAATAATTGGGTTAAAAACGAAACCGACGGAATGATACCAAAAATTCTTGACGAAATTCCCGAGGAAGCAATAATGTATCTTATAAACGCGCTTGCCTTCGAGGCGGAATGGAATGAAATTTACGAAAGAGACCAAGTGCATAACCGAACATTCACCAAGGAAAACGGTGAAACAGAGGAAGTTAAGCTAATGTTTAACACCGAGGGCAGATACTTAAAGGATGAAAATGCAACGGGATTTATTAAATACTATAAGGGTAGTGAGTATGCATTCGTCGCGCTTCTGCCAAACGAGGGCGTAACGGTTGGCGAGTATCTTGACACCTTAAATGGCGCGCATCTAAACACAATGCTCACAAGTGCGGAGCGCACAACGGTATATACCGCAATTCCCAAATTTGAAACCGAATACTTCACCGAAATGTCAGACGTCCTCATTTCAATGGGTATGAATAATGCCTTTGACCCCGAGCAATCCGATTTCAACGGTGTCGGCACTTGGCAGGACGGAAGCATCTATATCGGTAACGTGCTTCACAAAACCCATATACAGGTGGGAGAAAAGGGTACAAAGGCAGGCGCGGTAACCTCTATACAGTTAGACGGCGCAACCTCGGCAGGACCTATGGAAATCAAAGAGGTCTACCTCGATAGACCCTTCGTCTATATGCTAATTGATACAGAAAACAATATCCCATTCTTTATCGGCACAATGATGGACGTAAATGGGTGAAATAACCGTACTCTCAAATAATAAAAGACAGGCTTGACTGAAATGACTCCTCGTTTAGTACACAAAAAATAGTGAGCAGAGTCCGTATCACCTAATTTACTTCAACAAAAAAAGACAGGTATGAAACCTGTCTTTTTTGTTGGCGGAGCAAGTGAGATGAAAATCAAACTAAAATATTTACAGAAAATTAAATTTATGATATAATTATACTTGGGAATGGCGAAAGGAGACAATTATGATATATTTGAGTGGAAAAACTAAAATAGTTTTAGGCGTGATTTTGTTAATGTTAAGCATTGCTTTGGCTATTGGTGCAATATTTTGGGCTGATAATTTAGACCATAGTACTTGTGATTATAGCGAACTTACATATAAGGAATTCAGTGTGAAAAGCATAAAACAAGCGACAGGAAGAAATGCCCATTATGAAATATTTACAAACGAGGAAGAACTCCCGCTAATAATTGGTAATATTAGTTTTGTAGCCGTAAATCGCGAATCAATGGATTCATTAAAGCAAGGCGATAAAATTATGTGCTATGTAACAACTGCACCCAAAAAAGCGTTTTCTTACGAAATCGCAGAATTGCAAACTGAAAGCCAAGTTGTTCTGTCATTAAAAGATTACAACCTAAGCGAAATTAAAAATCAAAAGGTGGGCTGCAATCTTATTGGTGCTACCTCAATTGTGTTTTTCTGCTTGTCAATATGGAGTTTAAGCACAGTTATAATTGACAAAATACGCAAAAATAATAGGTAAATACTTAGTTTATTACAGAGGGCAAGAAAGGTTTCTTGCTCTTTATCTTTAATATCATAAAAGTAACAAGCGAAGAATCAGAGATACATTTCCTTGCGGAAATGAGGTACACCGAGTCCCTTGTGAGCAAGCTCCCAGATGACTTTCGGTGAGCTTACGCACTCTATTCGCGGCAAAGCCACGAGCAGAGTTCGAATCACCTAATTTACTTCAACAAAAAAGACAGGTATGAAACCTGTCTTTTTTGTTGGCGGAGAATCAGAGATTCGAACTCTGGAACCGTGTTACCGGTTACACGATTTCCAATCGTGCGCCCTCGACCAACTAGGCGAATTCTCCAAAAATCTTCAATTGCTAAACAAGTATATCATATCTTTTGAAAAAAATCAAGTGCTTTTTTATTTTTATTTGGTTTTATTTTGTTGAAAAGTGTGTGCATATATGCTAAAATAAACAGGAAGACTATAACCGATAAAAAACAGGGAGTCAAAAATGAAAAAAATTATATTAAGCATTTTGCTTTTGTCAATTTTCCCGATGCTTATTTCTTGTGGCAGCGTTAGCGCCTCAGGCGAAGAAGTCACCTTTTTAGCTACGGTAAAAAGCGTAAGCGACAAAATAGAGGTAGAAGCCGACGAGGGACAAAACGAGTTTGGCACTTACTTAATTGTAACCGGAAATCAAACAAAATATTACGATAAAGATGGAAACAAGGTGCAAAAGCTCAACCTTGGCGAGGGCGTAAGAATAAAAATAACCTATAACGGACAGGTGGCAAGAAGCTATCCGCCGCAGGTATTCGCACAAAAAATCCAATTGATATAAGGAGCAGAAATGAAAGGATATCAAACTCACGTTATATTTGAAATAATCGAGTTGATTTTCAAAATCATCACAGGCGATGCGCCATATATTATCTTGCCAATTGTTATTATTCTTGCAACTCTTGGCGCGTTAATTATTTGGCTCGTAATGAAATATCCAAGAAAGCCTAAGATTATAACCGTAGTAAACGGTGAAATTGTAGATTTGCGCGCACCAAACGATAAAATTTTGAACGGAGAACCGCTTAGCGTTTGCTACACCTTGGTTGACGACGATATAACAAAGGGACA
>JBGVIN010000056.1:0-2864 GCA_045123255.1 Eubacteriales bacterium | reverse complement strand
ACCATCTGTTTTCTGCAAAATACTCCGGAATCCTCCCGAATCCTCGTTTTTTTGATGTGAAACAACAATGAAAAACGGCAGAAAAGGGGGAATGAAAAAAAGAAAAAGTTTTTTTGAAAAAAGGCTTGCATTTTCCAAAGGGTTATGGTAATATAATTCTCGCACGATATCTGGGTGTGGCGCAGATGGTAGCGCGCTACCTTGGGGTGGTAGAGGCCGTGGGTTCAAATCCCGCTACTCAGACCAAAAAAGAAGCAACTTTTGGTAGACAAAAGTTGCTTCTTTTTTTATCCATTGCGAAAGCAATGGCATATCATCGCCGTCAGGTGTATATCATCACCGTAGGTGCATATCATCAGCCGCAGGCTGTATACTCTTTCACAATGATGATATACAAAACTCCGTTTTGATGATATACCGCAACAAGTTGCGGATGATATACAAGGCTATGCCTTGATTTATTTACAAAATTATGATAATTGTTTTTAACAAGTGAAACCGAACCAAGCAAGGAGAGTGCCGAGACTTTCGCTTGGAAAGGCGAAGGTAATCGACTATGCGACTTTGGAGGGTGTCGCGAGGGTTCAAATCCGCAGGCGATGCCTTCCTTTTTTATTTGAATTGTAGTAAGAGGTTGAAGCTAATAAAATAAAAAACTCCACGCTTCAAAATGAAGCGTGGAGAACATCAATAATACTGTTTTTGATGTCATTTCTATAAAAAATGATGAGGGTGTTGAATATAATGTCACTTGATACGTTTTTGTGGAATACTACCTAATATAAAGGATAATATGAAAGATGGCCATAATGTTAATATGAGTATCTCTACTGTATGATCGTTTCCGTTATTTTCCGTGAAATTTATCAATCCCAAAGAAGCAAGAAGGAAAAATGAAATAGCAAATAATGATATACAAGATGAAATAATGTAGCAAATTTTGATGCGTTTTCGGGGAGTGTGTTTTAAAATTTTGCAAATGCTCCTAATAAAAGAAAGTTCAGAACCCCAGAAGGGCGGTATAAGCAAGAAGGCCATAACTAATCCAAAACCAACCTCTACCATTATTTTTCTTGCATCATTAGGAAAATCAGATTTAATTTTATAGTAAGGGATAAATATACTTGATATAACTGCAATTACCGACAAAACAAAGAACATGAAACTTATAAGTAAAAACAGTCGATATTTTTTATTATTCATAACCTACACCTTGTTTTAAATTATTAGTTTTTTTAGTATACCATAAAATTTACCAAATGTAAATAGCAAAATTCTGTAATTCATCGGTATAACAGTTCATTGTTGAAAGACCATCATATAAACATACGGCACAGCCACACCATGCTCACCCCTTTGGGTGAATACTTAAGGGTGGTAGCTATTCTCCGCGCCCGTAGGAAAAAACGACCTTTCGCGCCTGTTTACGCTTTATTTCTTCTCTCTTTTGGCGCTTTAATACCCTTTTGCTTTTTATTTTTGTGCTTAATTTTACAAGCGGTGTTTTCATTTTATCAAATATTATACGTCGAAAACGAAAGACTGCGTAGCTAACGAGGTCGATTGCCTTACCTATGATATATCCTATCGTACCCTTATACAAAAGTGCGCCGAAAAGTGCGGATGCAAAAATAAACCACCTAAATTGTCCGTTAACGGTAATAAACGTAAAAACACAAAAAATCGGGCACAAAAGTAAGCTGTACGATAAGTCAAAGAGCAAAACAACCACAAAATCCCGAATTTTAAGGGATTTATTTTCCGTTTCATTACTCTTTAAGACATCATTTTCCCTTTTTTTGTTAAATAACACAGGCTTCTTCTCGTTCGGTACGGCTACCTTCCTCATCAGCTTAAATGCATCATACAGTAAGCCAACAAAAATGCCGAGCAAGAGTGAAAGAAAAACCGCTTTGTTTTGATTTCTTATTAAAATCTCCATTTACTTAAATATATTTGCAATACCCTTTTTCTTTTTTATTGGCTCTTTGTTAAAATAATAAATTCCGTTGATTTTGCCGTTTACTATAAGCTCTCCGTTTTGTGCGTTAAACCGCTCGATTTTCAAGCCCTCGCCCTCAATCGACGCGCCCGATGCGCCCGTTTGAATTATAATTTCATGCTCGTCAAAGCTCGAAACGTCCATAACGCCGCTCATTTCAAGCTGCTTTCTCGATTTTATAAAGACGTCGTGCTTTATTTCGTCAGTTATCTCTCCCATAATAGCCTCCTTAGATAATTCATATCTAAGATATGAAAAAATGATAAATATTATGCTTATTGTTCTCAGCATCAAATTACAGAGACAATTTGAAAATGTATTATACTACCTCTAAAAAATGATAAAGGAGACAACGCCAAAACGTTATCTCCTATCTGTTTATTCAATTTAATCGCGGTGAACCACGATGAAATCTTCGTTTCTCTCAGATGAAGTCCGAGGATAAATCTCGGATGAAGTCAAATCCGCCTAAAAACAACCCTGCAAAGCAGGATTTCATCGCGAAAGCGACTTCATCCACCATAGGTGGATTTCACCCGTCAAATAGCTTTTATCTCAAGCGAAGCTATTGACGGATTTGATTGCGCGTTTTCCATAATGTAAAACGCGCATATTACTCGGGCATTACTTCATATAATTCTTGGGCATCGTTTTTGCGCGTTACGTCCTTAACGTCGGTAACTCTAACCTTTAAGGTTTTTTCGCCAAAGGAAACCTCGATGACGTCGCCAACCTTAACCTCGTACGAGGCTTTAACTACTCTGCCGTTTACAGAGATATGCGCCCCGTCACATGCATCATTTGCAACTGTGCGGCGCTTAATTATTCTTGAAACCTTCAAAAATTTATCAATTCTCATAGT
>JBGVIN010000055.1:0-6114 GCA_045123255.1 Eubacteriales bacterium | reverse complement strand
GGTGATATACACGGTAAACCGTGATGATATGCAACGCCGAGGCGTTGATTGTACAGTAGGGGCGATTCACGAATCGCCCGTGAACGTAGATTCCTCGACAGGCTCGGAATGACAATGATGATGCTCGGTATATGTCATCCTGAGCGAAGCCGAAGGATCTAAAAACAGCTTCTGCAAGCCACCGCCCTACAACGAAAAAAAACGAACGGCGAAAAATGGAATGACAGAAACGACATTGCCACCGTCATTCCGATCAGCAAGCTCACCTTTTAGGGAACATTTTTGCGTTTTTTGTAGCAATTTGTTCCCTAAAATTATAATTATTTTAGCGGACGAAAGCATTGTTTTTTCAAAAATTCTTTTATAGAATCAACATCTGTATCCTCGTAATATTTTACAAGAAGATGCTTAAACTCTGAAACTCCGCTTTCGGGAACTACCATAAGTCCTTCGCCGTGGGATATGAGATAATGATTTGCAAAAATTACCGCAGTTCTTTTATTGCCATCGTTAAATATTTGCGTTTTCATAACGTAGAGCGCAAGCTCTATGGCAATATCAATTACAGAACGCTCGGAGTTGATTATTTTTTCAATATCCTCCTTAACCTCATATTCCAAGGGTATCGGCGGAATATAACTTGAACCGCCTATTCTCACAGGAACACCTCTGATTCTGCCACCCTCAAAATAAAAGCCCTCGTTAACAAATCGAGCAATATATTGACACATATAATAGCTCGTCGGGGCTGTGACAACGTCCTTATCAAGAATAAATTCCCAAGCGTGCTTTAGATTTAATATTTTTTGAACGTCCTCAGCGCTTACGCCTGTAATCTTTCCGTTGTCAAGAATCTGCTCCGTATCGGGAAACGTTGTTGTCAAACCCTCAAGCACCGCTTGGTCGTAAATAACGGATTTTATGTTTGCTCTTGCAAAATCCATATTCAAAATCACGTTTGGCGCAAGCTCCGTTTGACTGTATCCAAGTGCGGCAAGCTCTTTTTCCACGGCGCGTATCTGTTTTTTAAGCTCCTTCGCCTCTTTTGCACCGCGAAGAATTACTGCGTGTAGCTCCTCGGAATAAAGTCCAACGTAATCCGACTTAACCCTGCCTGCCTCGCGCTTGCGTATATACAGGTATTTTTTGCCGGAAATTTCTTTAATTTCGATAGCGCCCTCATAGGGTATCAAATTCAATCTCGCTTGATATTCCGCCTTCGTTCTCAATAAATCCTGTTGTATTTCAAAATCGTTTTTCATATTCGACTCCTTTTTAGGGAACATTTATGCTTAAATTTTATCATATTGTTCCCTAAATTTCAAGATGATATTCAATATTTTAGTTTATTCACAGGGAAAATAAAATGTGATGCTTACAAATGCACAAAAAGACTCGCCACCGTCATTACGATTAGCAAGCTCACATTTTAGGGAACATTTTTACGTTTTTTATAGCAATTTGTTCCCTAAATTTCACGAGCAAAAGCAATTTATTTACAAAAAATGCAAGCCGTTTGGCTTGCATTTTCGTATTTTTTTATTATTCAGCTGCTTCATCAGCCTTTGCGTCCTCAGCCTTTGCTTCATCCTTTGGAGCTTCAACTGCTTCTGCCTCGCCCTTTACCTTTTTGATTATAACGGGAACTAAAACGAGAACCAAAGCGATAATAAGCACGCCGAAGTATGCACAAATTTGGAATACTTGGTCATAGAAGAAGAACGGTGAGCTTTCAGGCATTCTTAAAAAGAGCTTTGCAAACATTGGAACCATCATTGGGAACGGAGCTACCCAAAGCTGTCTTAAAATAACCAACACAAGTGCGGCAACTGAGAATATAGCAGGCTTGTTCTTAAATGATTTAGCAACGTAAACTATTGTCAATGCGGTTGCAATTACCATAACAGCCGTTGCTATTAAAACAATTACCAAAATTGCGAGTGATTCTGCCAAAATTGCATATGCTGCTTCTATGCTTGTTATGCTCTCTGAATTGTTTAGCGCATCAATAAGAGCGCCAAGCTCGTGCCATTTGCGAACGAATAACGGAATTGTAAGTGCGGAAATGAAGCTGAACAATCCTGCAATTACACCGATAACTCTTTGCTTCTTTGAAAGAACCGCGGTGGCAATAAAAAGTGCCAAAACAATAACCGCGCAAACGATTGAAGCTACGCTTAAAATAAGCTTGTTTAGATGTGTTTGATAAATTTGAGGTGTCATCATCATCCCAAACATATCAAGATAAATTTGAATTATACCCATAATTTTCTCCTTAATTTTTGATAAAGATATTATATCACTGTATCTAATATTTGTCAATCACAATTTTTTATCTTATCTCTGCAACGTGTGTGCGGTGGTCGGATGCCACTACGCTTGGCACGCTTGCGCTGACTACCTCGATATCGGGGGAAACGAAGATGTAGTCAATTTTAATTTCGGGCTTGTCGCTCGGAAACGTCGGCGCACCGTCGCAAAAGCCTACCGATGCGTCCTTCATTCGCTTTCTTATCGGGTCAAGCACGGGGTTATCGGGTGTGACGTTAAAATCGCCCATTAAAATGCATTTTTCGCTTTCAAGCTCTGAAAGAATTGTCTTTACCGCATTCTCCTGCTCGTCGGGATTTAAGCCAAAATGGCAAACGAGCACGGTGTAGCCACCCTCAATTTTTGCTTTAAGCACACATCTTGTTTCGTAGTAGCCGTTATACTTTTTCGGACACGGGTCGGGGATTTTCACCGTTTTTGCTTCCAAAATAGGAAATTTCGAGATAAATCCGTTACCGTACGGTCCCTCGGGCGCAAAATTCACCGCCTCGGCAAAATAGTAGTGCTTCAAATCGGTAAGCTCACTTAGCTTTTTCGTTTGATTTGGGTATTCGGACGGCTCACCGCTTGAAAACATTTCGTTAAGAGCGCAAATGTCCGCACCTTGGTCACGTATTGTTTTTGCCATTATTTCATAGTCAATCTGTCTTGTTATAAAATTAAGACAGTGTTGAGTGTTAAACGTCATCACCTTCATTTTCTTCACCCGTTAAAGCTCACTTGCAAGCTTTTCAGCCGCCAAATATTTTTTATATTCTGCCATAAAGCTTGCAAACTTTGCTTTTTCCGCATCACTTGCCACGGTTGTTTCCTTTTCGGCAGAAGCAAACTGCTCATCAAGGAAGGAAGCAAGCGTTTTGCCGCTCTCTGTTGCAAAAAGTGCCAAGAGTGCTACGCCCCAAGCACCGCCCTCCCCGGCATTTTTCATAACGGTTATTGGACAGCCAAGAGCCGCGCTCATTGCATTTGCGCCGACGAAAGGACACTTAAAGAAGCCACCGTGACCGCAAATTGCCTCTATCTCCACGTTTTCCTCTGCCAAAATTTCCATTCCCACGCTCATTGCACCAAGGGCGGAATATAATTGCATTTGCATAAAGTTGGCAAGCGTCATTTTTCCGTCAGGCTTTCTCATTACCATAGGAATACCCTTCTCCATTCCCACAAGTGGCTCGCCTGAGAGGAAGTTAAAGCCAACAAGGCCGCCAACGCCCTCGTCGCTTTTGAGTGATATTTCGTAAAGCGCGTCGTAGAGCTTGCCCTTTGAAATTGAACCGCCCGCAAGCTCAATAGCTTCCATAAAGAGTGACGCCCACGCGTTAATTTCAGAGGTGAAGTTGTTTGCGTGTACCATAGCAACAGTATCGCCCGCAGGTGTTGCAACTATATCAATTTCCGTGCTAACTCTTTCAAGCGTCTTTTCAAGCACTACCATTGCAAACGCGCTCGTGCCTGCCGACACGTTACCCGTTTTTACCTTAACCGAGTTCGTTGCAACCATACCCGTGCCTGCATCACCCTCAGGTGGACACATAATAGCACCGCCCAAAAGCACTCCGCTTTCGTCAAGAAGCTTAGCACCCTCGTCTGTCAAGGTGCCTGCACATTCGCCTGCCATAAGCGGGGTGGGGAGCAAATCCTCTAATTTTTTGTCAACGCCGTGCTTTCTTAGCAGTCCGTTAAAGATTTCAAGCTTGTCTTTATCGTAGTAATTACCGATTGTTGGGAACATTCCTGCCGCGTCACCGATACCAAGCACGCGCTTGCCTGTAAGCTGCCAATGTACGTAGCCTGCTAACGTGGTTAAGAAGCAAACGTCCTTAATATGCTCCTCGCCGTTTAATACCGCTTGGTAAAAGTGCGTGCCGCTCCAACGCTGCGGCATATTAAATTGAAGCTCGCGTGTAAGCTCCGCTTGCGCCTCGGCAGTAGTTGTGTTTCTCCACGTTCTGAACGGAACGAGCAAATTGTCGTCCCCATCAAACGCGAGATAGCCGTGCATCATCGCGGAAATACCGATAGCATCAAGCTTTTCTATTTTCTCGCCGTAGTTTTTTACAAGGTCGCTGTACGAAGCGCGAAGCCCTGCCCAAACGTCATCAAGCGAGTACGTCCAGAAGCCGCCCTCCAATTTATTTTCCCAATCGTGTGCGCCGCTTGCCAAAACCTCGCCCTTTTCATTTATAAGTACGGATTTAATTCTTGTTGAGCCAAACTCAACGCCCAAAATTTTTTTCATTTTTCTCTCCTTAAATAAGATTAAATATCGCTTATATTATATCACACGCAAAAAAGAATGTAAATATGTTTGCCTTATAAAGATTTTAGCTATTTGTTTACTTTTGCTTTTTAATATGGTATAATTAAGAAAATAACTTTTTTAGAGGTATTTTATGAGCAGTAACAGAGAAAAAATGGTATCGGGCGAGCTTTATACCTGTGTTGACGAGGAAATTGTAAAGGAGCAAACTGCGTGCCTTGAAAAGCTATACGATTTTAACGCAACGCGCCCAAGTGAAACCGCTAAACGCCTTGAAATGTTAAAAAAGATGTGCGCGGAGTGCGGTGACGAGGTATATATTGAGCCGCCGTTTCATTCAAATTGGGGCGGCAAGCACTGTCACTTCGGACGTAACGTTTACGCCAACTTCAACTTAACCTGCGTTGACGACAACCATATTTACGTTGGCGAATATACTATGCTCGGTCCAAACGTGGTGCTTTCCTCAGCGGCGCATCCCATCTTGCCTGAGCTAAGAGAAAAAATTTATCAGTACAACCTGCCCGTCTGTATCGGCAAAAACTGCTGGCTTGGCGCAGGCGTTATCGTTTTGCCCGGCGTTACCATAGGTGACGGGTCGGTAATTGGAGCAGGAAGCGTTGTAACCAAGGATATCCCTGCCGGCGTTGTTGCCTACGGCACACCCTGTGAGGTTAAGCGCCAAATCGGCGAGCGCGACCGCGAATATTATTTTAAGGACAAGAAAATCAATTGGGACGAAATTGAGTAATGCTGTATGCGTCACAATTCAGAAAGGAGATTTTTATGAAAAAAGCAAAAAAATATACGTTATTTTCATTAATTCCGTTTGTAACGTCCGCAATGTATTTTCTTTGTTCAATTCTATTTTTTGCTAATATTTATTTTCTTGAAATACCCGAACTATTTTCATTGTTGATAATTTCATTCTTAAACCTTTTTGTAAATGCTCCGCAAATTGCAATTGCTTGTAATATATTAGTAGTTGTTCTCCAAGCAAAATCAATTAAGCACTCAAAAAAGCTACTATGGCTCAACATTTTGCTCATAGTGCTTGCTACACTTAGCATTTTCGCCTCTGTTGGTGCTTTTATTGCCTACGTTTTACACGCCTATATTTTACGTTAAACGCAAAAATCCACCATTTAACAAAGCAACCCTAATTTACACATTAGACGATTTTTCTAATCTTATCTTCCTTTTTATTTGCAACATAATTGTGAGGTGATTTTGTGAAAAAAGCAAAAAAATATACGTTATTTTCATTAATTCCGTTTGCAGCATCCATAATGTATTTCCTATATTCATTTCTACGTGTTATTCTTGTTTTTTCACTTATGTTGAAAGATATACGAGATATGCTATACACTATGATTTCCCTTCTAAACCTTTTTGTAAATGCTCCGCAAATCGCAATTGCTTGCAGTATAATAGCAATTTTCCTCCAAGGGAAAGCAATTAAGCGCTCAAAAAAGCTACTTTGGCTTAATATCATATTTATCACGCTTGCTTGTATTGTTATT